>CACXBN010000199.1 GCA_902765885.1 uncultured Ruminococcus sp.
GATAACCGCGCATCCTTGGCATTTTGTAGTTTTTGATTGGAAAAGATAAAAAATCGAACGAGCACGCCGCTTTTTGTCTGCGGCGTGCTCGTTGTGTTTGATTATAGTGGGGTTATAGTGGTTTTAAACCGCTCATTTTTTGTCTGCAGAGCGGTAAGAGTTGATATGGCTTGCCATGAAATGTAAATAGTGCACTTCACTGCGGCCCCTCAATCGTTTCGATCTCCTGTTTCAGGGAATCGATCGTCTTCTCCAGTTTGGACTCCAGCTTGCAAAGGCTTTTTCTTTTCATTCGTGGCGAAGGCTAATACAGCCGCCAGTTGTGGATAAAGCTCTTTTGAAAGCTCGCTCCGATCATGATCCGCGATCATCTGTTTTGTTTTGAGCTGCTTTTTCTTTTCGGCAATCTCCTGGGAAAGTGGCCTTACCAAAGTGCCGTAGGTCTTGACCAAATACTTTTTATGGAAATTCTCAAGAGCATGTTCAAGCTCCGGGAGAGCAGCCTTCCGCTCTTCCAGTAACTTGCGTTGATATTCGGCATTCTGCTTTGCTTCCCGATGTGCTTTCTTTAATGCGTCTGCAGCTTTGCCGGAGGATGCGCGCTTTTCTTTCAGTTCATTGAGCTGCTGTTCCCGCGCAGCTGTCTCAGCGTCGATATTCTGTTTTACGATCGCCGCTTCCGATTCTGCGGCGGCAATCTCTTTCGCTGTTTTTGTGATCTTTTCTTTCAGTTCGTTTTTCTTCCCGAAAGAAAAGATGAATGTTTTTTTCAGATCGGTCTCAAGTGATCGCTTCTGTTCCTGAAGTTTGTAGAGGCGTTTCTGCACTGCAATCTCTTTACGGCGTTCGTTGGAGATCCTGATTTCCGACTCGCTGAGGATCCGCTCATTCTCTCCTTGAAGATCGGCAAGCTGTTTTTCAATCTCTTGCAGTTTTCTCTCCGTTTCGGCGCAGTTCGTCTGTATCCGCGCCAGCTTCTGCTCCATGTCAGCGATCGTATTCCTCCAGGAAGTCAGTTTTTGAGCAGCCTCCTGCAAGGCAGAGTCCTCTCCCTGTTCTGCCTCTTTTTCACGCTTTTGTTCCTTCAGCTTTTGTTCAATTCGCCTGATCCTGGAAGATGGATCCGCCTCAAGCGAAGTCAGCAGGTTGATCTCCGAAATAAGCTCGTCGATTTCACGCTCTTTCCCGGCAAGGCCTTTTTTTAGGGAATTGATTTTACTTTTCAGCTCTGCAATCTCTGCTTTAAGTGCATCCGCGTCACGTTCAGTGCTTTCAAGCTTATTTTGCCTGCCGGAAGCTGCTGCGCGAAAATCACTATCCAACATGTCAAGCGCATCCGCTGATCCGGCTGAAGGCTCAGAAAGTGGTTTTTGCTGAGCGTTCTTGACTTCTGTATCACCCTGATCGGAATACTTCGCTTTAGATGTGGCGCCGCCCTTGTCGGCAGGGGGCAGCCTGCCGGTCTTTTCAAGTGCTTCCCATCTTTCGCGGATGACATTGACTGAATCCGGAACCTCGACGGAGATCTTTACATTGTCAACAGTCAGAGTAAGAAAGTCCTCGTCCAGCTCGTGGAGCTTTTTGAGAACCTTTTTGATGACTGCGGGCTTAGCTGCTCCATCGGAGAGCTGCGTGACAACTCGGTCGGCTTTTTCAAGAAAGAACAAGCGCGTATCCATAGCCTCCTGCAGGATCTCACGGCAGTCCTCCGGCGCGTATTCGTCCAAAAGACCGTTTTCGGCCATGTACGCTATAGTTTTGAGCCTGCCGTTGGTCGCCGCGCCGTATTCCAGCTTCGCTTCTTCAACGGCTTCTTCGAATTTATCGGTTTTGCCCTGCTTCATCAGCTCGTTCAGAACGACGGGATCATCGAAGAGCGGTGTCTTGGCCTGCTGCTCTTCGGGGTCATCAAAGCACATCGTTTGGAGCCATGCGAGCATGGATTTGAGCAGATCGCGTTTTTTTGGATCGGAGATTTTTACGCCGGTCTGGATCCGCATAGAGATGCTTCTCTTTTTGGTTTCAACAGATGCTTGAAAGCTGTAAGTATCAAATGTGTTATGGATCATAATAAAGGCATATACGTTTCCAAATCCACAGGAATAGAGCGGAGCGTAATCAGCGTTCATTTTTTCGGCATACAGATTTGCTATCATACTTCCATGTATAGCTCCGAGACCTGCCAATGCGTTCGGATGGCACATCCAATTCTGCGCAAAGCTGCTGCCGGAAGAATCGTTTCCAGGCAAAATGCGTACCGGGATCCTGCTTTCGGACCCGCTGTATTTCTCGGGAACGAGTTCGAATATGCGTTTGCTTTCAAACACGCGGTCCTGCGAGTCGATCCGCTTGAACCCGTCAGGGATCGCGATCGTCCAGCCGTTTCCGCGAACAGTTTTTCCCTCGTCAAATGACCAGGAATAGAGAGTATTTGAACGCGAAGTAGGTTTTTTCGCGGGAGCCTTTGCTGTGGTTTTCTCAGCAGTTTTAGCTGTTGGTTTTGATGTTGATCTGTTCTTCGGCAAGCTCTTATCCACACTGCCGCTGCTTGGCGGATGGCGCATGCCGCGCTCCACTTTCCCCAGGCCGGCACGTTCCATCGCGTAAAACATCCCCATCATGTCTTCACCGGCGGTGTCGCCGTCGACACTCTCGTCATACTTACCGGCGTGCCCCTTAAATTCCGTTTTCTTCCAATCAAAAACGTTCGCCGGGTCATAGGCGATTTTTCGCTTTTTGAGCACGTTCCCGTTTTTATAGTGCTCAAAGCGGTCATATTCGGATTCAGACGACCAGGAGTGCACCAGAATCTCGCATTTCAGAGCTTCGGACTTGGCCCTCAGGGAACGATCTGAATAGTTTCCAGCCAAGTCTATGATCTGATCCTCTTTCAGGCCGGTCAGGCTGATGGGATCCATCTGATCCTGAACGTCGAAATCCACCGACCATTTGCAGTCGCCTGTAAAGCGGGTGGTAGACTGGCTGCCGGCTTTGATCGTACTGACCAGCTCTTTATCGTCATATGACGGCATGGCTGCGTAGATAAATAACCCGGCGTTTTTGCTGCCGATGACACGGACCTCATAGTTGCAGATATTTGCCATGTTGGAAGCCTCCTCACTGAGAGCAACTTTTCGGCAGCAGTGTTCAGCAATTTGAATGAGAGCGCGATAATTGCCAGTCTTCTGCCGGATAATTAACACAATTTTGGACTAATTGTACAATCTTTTGCAAAGGATGTCAAGTAATCGCGCAAAGTGGAGACCAGTGAATGTGACTTTTATTCAACAGATTATGAAGGACATACTTGATTCAAGTGCAGATATGTTGTATACTTTCAACAAATAAATAGCTTCGCTTTTCGCGCATATTTGATTAGCGGTTGTGGTTTTGTATATATATATTCTTTATGTAAAGGTCGTGTTGCAAAATGAACGAGCTGCAGATCTTCAGGCTTGAAAACACAGATATCAGCGGATGGGATTTTTCATCGCTCCGGGCAGAATTACAGAGCCGATTGGATTTCTACGCCAGCCTGATTTACACCGATGAAACGATCAAGGACGCAAAAAAAGATCGCACTGCACTCAACAAGGTCAAGAAAGTGATCGAGGATGCGAGAAAGGCCTACAAAGCACGTTGTCTTGCGCCTTATAATGCGCTGGAACCTGAAATGAAATCCCTGGTTGAAATGGTCGAGAAGCAGAGAGTGTTGATCGATGATACAGTAAAAGAATACGAGTTAAGGCAAAAGCAAGCGAAAGAGCAGGAAATCAAAAAATACTATGATCGCAAAGCGGTCGTACTGGGCGATTTGGCAGAACGTCTCTATCCGCTCATCCTTGACAGCAAATGGCTCAACGCATCTGCGCAGAAGGCGAAATATGAAGAAGAGATGATCGCAGCGATCAATGCGGCTGCGGCTGATCTTGAAGATATTCGCGCATTGCAATCGCCTTTCGCAGACACTCTGATCGATCACTACTGTCAGACCCGTTCTGTCGTCAGCGTCAAAGAAAAGCAGCTTGAGCTGGAAGAAGCAGCAGCGAGAGCCGGCATCATGGCAGCTGCAGATGTCCCCCCCGCTGCGCAGCCGCACACACCCCGGATCGAGGAAAGCAATGGAACTTCTTCGCCTCAGGACGGCGGCGTTGTTTTGCGGATCATCGCGACGCAAAAGCAATTGGAGCAGATCACAGACTTTATGAAAGCCCTTGGTGTTCAGTATGAGTTCATTTGAGTTCGGGCAGATAAACAACGCGCAGAAAGAAGCGGTTTTATGTACCGAGGGCCCTGTTTTGATGATCGCCGGGCCGGGGACCGGTAAAACTTACACGCTGGTAAAAAGAATTTCCTATCTGGTCAAAGTGAAAGGCGTCAAACCCAACGAGATCATGGTCGTCACCTTTACGGAAAAAGCCGGGAAGGAGCTGCTGACCAGAATATCCAATGAGTTTATAGACTGTCAGATCAATATCAATGAAATGTACATCGGAACCTTTCATTCTGTTTGCCTGCGCCTGATGAAAGAGCATTCCGAGTACATCGAGGACGACGGCGTGTGCAGAATGCTGGATGCCTTTGAGCAAACCTATCTGGTCTGCCGGAATATCGATGTTTTCAATCGTCTGGCCGGGTATTCCCGCCATATCACAGCAAAAAGCAGATGGAAACAGGCGCTTGAAATCTGTCGCTATGTCAATCAGATGATGGAGGAATTGGTCGACATTGATGCCATTGAGCGTGATCAGGACGAGGATATGCGCTTCCTGGGAAGGCTTGTAAGGCGGCATCAGGAGCTGCTTGAAAGAAACAGAGCCATGGACTTTTCCTCGATCCAAACGAAGGCTTACAACATGCTGAAGCGGCATCCGGAGGTCCTTTCAGGCATTCAGGATCAGATCAGGTATCTGATGGTAGACGAATACCAGGATACAAACTACATTCAGGAGCAGATCATCTTTCTGATCGGCGGAAGCAGGAAGAATATCTGTGTCGTCGGCGATGATGACCAGGGCCTGTACCGCTTTCGCGGGGCAACGATCAGAAACATTCTGGAGTTTCCGGCAAAGTTCAATGAGAATACATGCAAAGTGATCCATCTGGATACAAACTATCGTTCAGAGCCCGGCATCATCGATTTTTACGGTCGATGGATGGCAAATGTCGACGGGATCAACTTGTTCAATTGGGACAGATACCGGTATCCGAAAAACATTCAGGCGGGCAAGGCTCCGATCCTGACTGCGGGCTCTGTTTATTCCTGCGGCGGTAACTCGATCGACGATGAGAAAACCGAGCTTCTGGCGCTGATAAAAGGCCTGCTCGCAAATGGCAATATCCGTAACTATAACCAGGTGGCGGTCCTGTTCCGTTCGGTCAAGAGCGAAGAGGCTGTGAAGATCGGGTCTTACTTCGAGGAAAACGGCATTCCTGTATATTCTCCCCGGTCTGACATGTTCTTTGAAAGAACCGAAGTCCAGCAGATTCTCGGAAGCATCATGCTGTGTTTTCAAAGCTACATCGTGGATCTAAAAAGAAAAACATTCGTTCATGATATTTCTCCGTCGCTCAGGGATTATTACATCGGGTGTTTGAAAGCCGCGCTTCGATCGGCAAAAGAAGATCCGGCTTTGATGGCCTATATTGAAGAAACGAGCCGAATGATCGCGGCGCTGCGGGAAGACTCCGGAATCAGCTTGCTGGATCTGTTCTACAGGATCATCGCTTTCCCGCCGTATAAAGAATACCTTCAGGCGGAGCTGAGCGGGAACGTCCTTAGGAGCCGTGCGGCCAGGAATCTGTCGGAAATTTCACGGATGCTCTCAAGGTTTTCTTTCCTGCACAATATGCACCGCATATCCGACAGGAATAAGCTGTCGATGCCGGAGGAACTCTTCAATATTTATCTGAAATACATGCATGAAGACGGGATCGGTGAATACGAGGATGAATCGGAATACGCCCCGAGCGGATGTGTTTCGTTTATGACGATCCATCAGTCCAAGGGACTGGAATTCCCGGCCGTCGTCGTCGGATCGCTCGGCAGCGTACCGAAGCGAAACAGAGATCCGCTGCTGCTCTCGGCGGAAAGCCGTTATTTTCACAGGAAACCCTTTGAGCCGTTGGCCGATATCAAGTTCTTCGACTTCTGGAGGCTCTATTACACGGCGTTTTCCCGAGCACAAAATCTGTTGGTGCTCGCTTCGAAAAAGAGCGACAGCAAGTATTTCGGCGAGTACTTGATCAGACTCCCCGATGTTCGTGATTTCCGTGAGAGCGTTCCCTTTACGGATGTGAAAGCAATTTGCTATAAACATGTTTATTCGTTCACATCCCATATTTCTGTATATGACGGATGCCCAAGCCAGTATAAGTACTACAAAGAGTATGGCTTCTCGCAAAGCAAAATGATCCACACCTCGATCGGAACGCTTGTTCACGCAACGCTGGAAGACATGAATAAATGCGTCATTGCAGGCAGACTTGACCGCGTGAACGAGGCGGCAATCGAAGAGTGGTTTTCGCTGAACTACAAGAGTTTACAGGAGCAAACAGGTTATAACCTTACATATGAGCAGCGTGAGAATGCCTTTGAGCAGGTGCTTCGCTACTACCGGCACAGAAAAGACGAACTCGGCAAAGTGTGGAGAGCCGAAGAGGAGATCAATTTGGTTCTGCCCGATTATATCCTCCAGGGGGTCATAGATCTGATCGAGGGCCAAGGGGATACCGTTGAGATTGTCGATTATAAAACCGGACCGAAGCCTGATATCAAAGGACATCCGGAGCGCGTGGAACACTACAGAAAACAGCTCGAGATCTATTCCTATCTGATCGAGAAGAGATATGGCAAAAAAGTCAGCCGTATGCACCTGTACTATACGAATTGCGAGAACAACGACCCGCTGATCACCTTTGAATGGACGCGGGCAGCGATCGATCACACAATAGCGGAGATCACCGAAACGATCAAAAATATAGAGGCAAAGAAGTTCGACGGCGGCGCCGCGAATGCATATGCGTGTGCTTTTTGTGACATGAGATTTGTGTGCGGAAAGGCGTCTGTCGGGGCGGGAGGAAAAGTGAAATGACCAGATGTGTTGTATGCGGGAATGAGAATACGACCTGCCTGTGCGACGGATGCAGATCCAAAGCTGATATAGAAAAGCTCTGCGGCGAGATAATGTCATATCACCCGGGCAGCGGCATCAATCCCCTTTGGGATGAAATGGCCCGGGAGCTATCCGACCCGTATCATTTCAGGAACCTTGTTTTTGCGCTGAGCGAAGAACTCGATACTCCCGGAAAAGAATACTGGCAAGTCATGACGATCTGCGGGTCATCTCCGAATGTCCCCAAAGCAAGCCGCCCGTGGTTTTACGATCTTTACCGTTCCGTTATTCGGGATCCCGGACTCTCGGAAGCGGAGAGAAATCGCCTGCACGGGATCGCTCTGGGCGCGAATTACATGGATTATGCCTACCAGGAAGCAGACAAGATCGCCGCGGAGCTGTATGCGTCGAATGAGATCCCCTGGCAGGGTTATTATAATCTGGCTGAGTTTTATATCACTACGCGAAGATATGAATTGGCGGATGAAGTGATCTCAGAATGTCTCCAACGCTATGGCGACGATGACTTTATCGTGCGGACAATGAACTCTAGGGCTGAAACGAATGCAAAGCAGCGAGATAAGGCGATCGCCGGGAAACAGGAGTTCCTGCCGAATCCGAAAGAAAACAGGGATGAAGCGCGGAAAAACTATATCGACTTTTTGGCCTCTCTCGGGATCGAGGCGACGGTCCCGGCGCCGGCCAAGCGGGCAAGAAATGTGATCCCGCGCGATCAGTATCCTGCGCCGATCGAAACGAGGGATCCGGAACTCGACCACTTTGTGGCCTTTGATCTTGAGACCACCGGCTATAGTTCTAAAACCGACTCTATGATCGAGATCGGCGCGATCAAAGTTGTTGGAGATCGGATCGTAGAATCCGGGCAATTCACGTTCCAAGAGCTCGTTCAGCCTCTGAATCACAAAAAAGTTTCGCCCGCGGTTGAAGCCCTTACCGGTATTTCAAATGCAGAAGCCTTTGCCGCGAGACCTGTTTGGGAAGTGCTGCCGGATTTTATGGATTTTGCGGGAGATTCTGTGCTGTTGGGCTTTAACTGCATTGCTTTTGACAGCCGCTTTATGGTGCGGGCCGGACGTTACAGCAATATCATCATCGAAAACAAATATTTTGACGTGATGCGTTATGCCGATGCATTCAAAACCAAGCTTGGGATCGTTTCGAGGAAAGTCTCTTTGAATGAGCTCGCAGAAAAACTGGGCATCGAGAACCCTCGGGCTCACAGGGCATTGTCAGACGCGATCACGACCGCCAAAGTGTTCTTGAAGCTGAAAGAGCTTGCCGGACAAGAGCAGGCGCAAAGCCTCGATGATCTGCTTGAA
>CACXBN010000200.1 GCA_902765885.1 uncultured Ruminococcus sp.
AGTATGGTGTTAAGAGATATCACCAGGTTTCTACAGATGAAGTCTATGGCGATCTTCCATTAGAGGCTACAGATTCTTTCTTTACGGAGACAACACCACTTCATACGAGCTCTCCGTATTCTGCTTCCAAGGCCAGCGCAGACTTACTGGTCATGGCATATCACAGAACATTTGGTTTGAATATGACAATTACCAGATGTTCCAATAACTACGGTCCTTATCAGTTCCCGGAGAAGCTGATTCCTTTGATGATCAATAATGCCAGGCATGATAAGTCCTTGCCGGTCTATGGTGAAGGCTTGAATGTCAGAGACTGGTTGCATGTCTATGATCATTGTGCCGGAATTGATTTAGTCATGAGAAACGGCAGAAATGGGGAAGTCTACAATATCGGTGGTCACAATGAGCGACACAATATCGACGTTGTTAAGACAATCTTAAAAGAACTTGGCAAGCCAGAATCTTTGATCACCTATGTTACTGACAGAAAGGGTCATGATCTGCGCTATGCCATCGATCCAACCAAAATTGAAACCGAATTAGGCTGGAAGCCAAAGTATAACTTTGAATCAGGAATCAAAGAAACGATTCAGTGGTATATGAACCACCAGGAGTGGATGGATGATGTCACTTCCGGCGATTATATGAAGTATTACGAGGAAATGTATTCCAAGAAATAAATTATGAAAGTACTGGTAACGGGCGCAAACGGCCAATTAGGTCACGACGTCGTCAACGAATTGCGAAAAAGGGGACATGAAGCCATCACAACCGATATTATCGGAGATATGGATTATCTTTTGGATATTACCAAAGAGGATGTGATCGATTCTGTCAAAAAAATGGATCCGGATGCGATCATTCACTGTGCTGCCTGGACTGCTGTTGATGCTGCAGAAGATGAAGAAAATAAGGAAAAAGTCTATGCGATCAACGTAACCGGGACGAAAAATCTGGTCAAAGCCGCAGAATATCTTGATTGCAAGTTTTTGTATCTGAGCACGGATTATGTCTTTGACGGACAAGGCGAAGAACCGTGGAAACCGGATGACAAATCCTATGCGCCTTTATGTTACTACGGTGAGACAAAGCTTCAGGGCGAGCGTGAAGTAAGGCAGCTGGAAAAGTTTTTTATTGTCAGAATTGCCTGGGTCTTCGGTTTAAATGGCAAGAATTTCATTAAGACGATGATCAACGTCGGCAAGACACACGACGAGGTCAGAGTGGTTAACGATCAGATTGGGACACCTACATACACTTTTGATCTGGCCAGACTTTTAGTAGACATGATTGAAACTGAGAAATATGGGTATTATCATGCAACCAATGAAGGCGGATATATATCCTGGTATGATTTCTGCGTTGAAATTTACAGGCAAGCCGGTTTAACAACCAAGGTGATTCCTGTGACGACTTTGGAATATGGCTTAAGTAAAGCAAAACGGCCTTTCAATTCAAGACTGGATAAATCCAAATTAAGTGAAAATGGTTTTGAGAGACTGCCTGAGTGGAAAGATGCTTTAGGCAGATATCTGCAGGAGAGTGGATTAAAGTAAACTATGTTCGATCGGTTTCACACCAAAGAGAACGCTAAGATCACGATGAGCATAAGCAATATTTTTGCTTTAGAGATCATCTTCCTGGCTACTCTTATGATGGGATATATCAATTATTTCTTTTACTATTCCAATGGCTATTTGGTGTTTTTTGTTTTATACATGATTCTGTTCGTTCTTTTCGGAAGACTCTTTGATTCTTTTGAAATGGGTGACACAACGACAACGGATCTGTTTTTGTCATATTCACTGACTTTAGCTGTCTGCAACTTTATTATTTATTCTTTATTGTGTCTGATTACTCTGAGACTCATTCCGGTTGGCCCGATCGTTTTGATGCAGATTATCGAAATGCTGGCTTCTGCCTTGTTGCTTTATCTGGAAAACAGATACATTCGTTTGAATTTTCCGCCTGTTAAAGTCGTGGCAATCTATGGTGAAGAACATTATGGCCTTATTGGAAAGCTCAATAACATAAGAGATCTATCAATGAGCGTGATTCGAACGATTGA
>CACXBN010000201.1 GCA_902765885.1 uncultured Ruminococcus sp.
CCGGTTTGGACTCTGCAGATCGGGAGCGAATAATCCATTCTCCGGCTGAGATCCAGCGGGAATCGAGCCTCATAGTCGGAGACCTCCTCTCCCGGTTTCGGGGGTGTATTGAGAATCGAAATGATGCGCCGCGCCATCTCGCTTACGGGCTGATTTTTGAATACGTACGGGTCGTTTCCGGAATTCCACGCTTCCGAACCGTATTCGAAATACCAGAAGACCTCGAGCTCCGTATCATTCTCATCCCAGGAAAGAAGCGGATAGCCGCGCATTAACTCTCTGTCATCCTTAAGATCCTCACGGCCCTTCTCATACCGGATGAGGATCTCTCCCTCTTCCTCCGTATTGAGTTCATATTTCTGCTCATAGACCCGAACGAGTTCCCCGATCACCGAAGCTCGGTTCTCCGCGGTCGGAAAGGCGGCTGTAATTCCCGCCCTGACGCCGAGATAAGAATCTCTATCCGGAGTAACGATCGTCTTTCCGGCACGAGCCGTGGTTTCTTCTCCGCATCTTCCGTAGGTAACGCGGTACTCCATGACGGTAACACCATCTTTTTCGGGATAATTCTCATCTCCGTCATGATCAAAATCAAACCAGAAAGAATCCTCCCAATAATCCGTATCTCTGAGGAACGGGATACGTTCGCGCAGATCATCGGATGTCTCGCCGACATGCGGCGCGACCGCGAAATACGAGAGGATCACGTCCGCCGCTTTTTTCGCGTCAAACGCTTCCCCCTGCGGTTCGCTTTCCGGGTCACTGTCTTTGGAAGGCTCCAGGGCCTGTGAGGATACCGGTTTTTCGGAAGGAACCGGATCCGGAACCTTCGAGGATTCCGTCTTTCCCGGATCATCCGGAGAAACAGGCGCCTTATCCCCGCATCCGGACAGGGAAACGCAGAAGATGAGAATCAGAAGAATGGACAGCGCTTTTCTAAGCATTTTGAATCACTCTACCTTTCGATTGACTTAGTTTACTATCTTTTACTTTATACACCTTACGTGCCGAAAACGGATACAATACTCCCGTAGCAGAATTGATTTCATTAACTCTTTTTTGGACGTTTCGTGTTGTCATTCCTATTTTGAGTATATCCTTTTCTTCTCTTCTAGAGAGAATATATAGATATTCAACATCAGTATTCGCATTAATATTAAAAGAAAGATAATTATTACAGTATCAGACCTTATGACTATTCAGTTGTATCATCCAGACAAACTCGAATTTCAATACTCTAAAATACAGTTGCACCGAACAACAGGAACATCAGTATATCATTCGATGAATCGATCTGTCAGTCCGGTCTTTCCTGCGGCCATGTGCTGTCAGGCCATTCGCCGCTTCCGGAGAGCGCTTCATAAGTATCAATGATTACGACGGTATCTTCATCGACATGCTGCATCACATATACCATATAATCCTCCGGAATGGAAACACAGCCGCCTGTAAACGGCTTTGCGGGAGCGAGGCAGTGCAGAAAAATGGCTGAGCCAAGGCCCGGCACGCCTTCCTCGTTATAGCTGATGTTCAGACAATACTGGTAATGATACGGATAATCTATAATATGCTCTGAATCACCGCTCTCTATGTCCAGGCCGGGGAGGTCTCTGAGGCTCACCAGTTCATTATAGTGGTATCCGTCCCGCGGATCCCCAGACCAATATGTATCATCGTCGGCTTTCACATAGGGGATGAGGGATCCCGGATCATCCGCAATACCGAAAGCCCTGTTAAAATGAAATATCCCCGTTGGTGTCTTCGCATCTCCCTCTCGGGTTTTTCCAAGACCGTTTTTCCCGATAAATCCGGGTGTCGTCATGACCATATGCCAGCTTCCGTCTGTCTGTCTCTCATGGAGAGAAACCCAGGCGTCTGTGGCTTCCTCATTGAACGCCGCAACGATAAACAGCTGCTGTGCATCGTCTGCGGCCTCAAGAGCGTCTACCCATTCGGGGGATTGCACATCTATGCCCGAATAACCGGCATTTGTTTCCTGACTCTGCGTTCTGCCGGCACATCCCGTTAAGGCCATGACGAAAGCTAAAATAACCAAGATGATAGGTCTTCTTTTCATCTGCTGATCCCTCCAGTTTTTTCTTGAAAATACCGCTTCAGGCTTCTATGTAAATTAGAACTGCAAATCCCGATTTGTATGGGTCTTTTGTTAATACTACGAGCCCGCCAATTATATCAGCAGGCTCGTAGAGATATACAGATTTGCAGACACTTTGATTCCCCATTGGCATACGCGTGGCATATATTGGTATACGCTTTGGCATACGAGGCATATTATCTGCACCAATCCGACGCTTTTCCTTCAGTTTTAGTACAGCTTCGCGCCGGCCGGGATGTGCGGATCGACCATCAGAAGATGAAGTTTTTCTTCTTCGCCTTCCTTGTGAACAGCACTGATCAGCATGCCGCAGGAATCAATTCCCATCATCTTTCTGGGAGGCAGATTCGTGATCGCAATGCAGGTCTTGCCGATCAGTTCTTCAGGTTCATAGTAAGCGTGAATTCCGCTCAAAATGACCCGATTTTCCCCACTTCCGTCGTCTAACACGAACTTTAAGAGCTTTTTGGACTTCGGAACGGCCTCGCATTCAAGAACTTTCACCGCACGGAAATCGCTCTTTGAGAAGGTCTCAAAGTCGACCTGATCCTCAAAGAAGGGCTCAATCACGACGTTGGAAAAGTCGATCTTCTCCTCCTCAACAGGGGCTTCCGGAACAGCTTCAACAGATGCTTCGGCTTCCTTTTCGGCTCTTGCCTGGGCAGCAGCAAGGTTCTGCGCTTCATTGTGTGCATCGTTCTTTTCTTTGCCGAGTGACTTCATTGTCGGGAATTCCGAGAGGGCTGTTGAACCACTATCTTTCGCTACCTACGGGTGTTAGAAGCGCCTGTCAGACTCATGTGTCACATGAACAAAAATCTATAGCTGACAACTCGTACCTACCCTGTGGCATATTGATTGTCTCAAATGGCATATATGTCAAGAACAGGCGAACTATGGCCTGTTCTTTATTTTAGTATAGTATACCATAGAATCCCCAAATAGTCAATTAAAGCGACTGTTAGAAGGCAGCGCCCGAGGAGCATTTTTGCACGGTTACGCTGCC
>CACXBN010000202.1 GCA_902765885.1 uncultured Ruminococcus sp.
GCAGAACGTTACGGCGAACAGGGAAAAAGCATAGTTCTCATTGATGCTCCTCTTCTTTTCGAAAGCGGTTTCGACAAGAAGTGCGAGAAAATCATATGTGTGACCTGTCCGCTCGAAGACAGTATTGAGAGAATAGTCAAAAGGGACGGGCTGACAAGAAAAGATGCCATAAAAAGGCTTTCAACTCAGAAAAGCACGAGGGAACTTGTAAATCTGTCCGATTATATGATCTCAAATGCGGTGTCGCAGAAAAAGGAAAAGCTTGTCAGACACATCATGCATGTAGCGGTGGAACTGAAGAAGATATATTCAGAAAAATACGAATACGGGAAATAATATTTTAATCATATGAAACTGAAAAAATCGGTAAAAACTAGCATAGCGATCATTGTAATAATCGCCTTGTCACTGCTTATAGGGTTCATTTACCAGATGCTCGGAAATGTGTTCGACAGGAACAGTCATCCGAGGCCTGAAGAATTCACGGGATTTGTTTCAAAATATTCAGCCGAGTACGGCGTGCCCGAATATATCATATATGCCGTGATACTTGAGGAGAGCAACTTTGCCAGCAACAAGCTTTCCGAAGACGGAAGGATAGGACTGATGCAGATATCTCCGGATGTCTTCAAAAAGCTGACTTCCATGCAGAGGGAGACGCTTGACGCGGGCATGCTATATGACCCTGAGACAAATATAAGATACGGTGCATATTATCTCTCATACCTGTACACGACTTACAACAGATGGAATACCGTATATGCCGCATATCACATGGGGACAGACGCCATAGATGTATGGATGAGGGAAAAAGAATATACGGATGAACTGGGAAATTTAAAATCTTTTCCGGAACCGGATACACAGAAATATGTGGAAAAAATTAACCATAATTCCGATATGTACAGAAAACTCTATTATTCAGGACAAAAATAAGTTTACATATATTGAGAGGGTTTAACCATGGAAGAAAAAGAAAAGACCTACGGCCAGATCAAAAAAGAAGAACTCTTTTATAAGAAAAAAAGTGCTTTCGAAGTAAAAACCGAGAAAGAACTGGATGATGCCAGAAGATATGCTGACGGGTACGTAAAATTCCTCGATAATGCGAAAACAGAACGCGAAGCAGTCATCACTGCCATAGAACTTCTGAAAGCAGCCGGATTCCGTGAATATCATGTCGGTGACAAGATCAGTCACGGAGACCGTCTCTACCTCAACAACAGAAACAAGGGACTGATAGCATTCAAAGTCGGAAAGGGAGACATAGAGAAGGGTATCAGAATCACTGCCGCTCACATAGATTCTCCGAGACTTGACTTAAAACAGCATCCGCTTTACGAAAATGAAGGGATCGCATATTTCAAGACCCATTATTACGGCGGAGTCAGAAAATATCAGTGGGCGACCATACCTCTTGCGCTTCACGGAATAGTCGAAAAAGCCGACGGTGAAACCGTCACAGTACGCATAGGCGATGAACCCGGAGATCCGGTGCTCTGCATTACGGACCTTCTGCCTCATCTTGCAAAAGACCAGAATGTAAAACCTCTCGGCGAAGCTTTCTCTGGTGAGGGACTCAATATAGTTCTCGGATCTTCTCCTTTCTTTGAAGACGGCAAGATCAGCGACGTAGACGACAAGGTCAAACTCAACATAATGATAATGCTCAATGAAAAGTACGGCATTACCGAATCCGACTTCATTTCAGCGGAACTCTGTGCCGTTCCGGCTCAAAACGCCGTAGACGTAGGGCTTGACAGATGGCTTATAGGCGCATACGGACATGACGACAAGGTCTGCGCATATCCCGAGATCACGGCACTCATTGAGTCTGATTCCGAATATACATGCATAGCAGCCCTTGCTGACAAAGAGGAAGTGGGATCTGACGGCGTTGCCGGAATGCAGAACCGCATGCTTCTTGACGTTATCAATGAAATTTCTTCAAATCTCGGCGGAAACGGAACAGTTGTAAGAGTTAATTCAAAGTGTCTGTCCGCAGACGTAACGGTATGCTATGACCCGAACTATCCCGAAGTGTCAGAGAAGAGAAACTCTGCAATCCTTCACTGCGGCCTCGGTATGGCAAAATACACCGGAGCACGCGGAAAGGGAGGCACGAACGACTGTCCTGCAGAATTCGTTGCCGAAGTCAGAAAGATATTTGATGATGCAAAAATCGTATGGCAGACAGCGGAACTCGGAAAAGTTGACCAGGGCGGCGGCGGAACAGTTGCAAAATTCATAGCCAATACAAACATCGATACCGTGGACATAGGTGTTCCGGTGCTTTCGATGCATGCGCCTTTCGAGCTCATTTCAAAGCTTGATCTTTACGAAACACACAGAGCCATTCTCGCATTCTACAAATAATATTCCGGTAATCCGGATTGACTGTACGGTCGGTCCGGTTTATCTTTGATTAACAAACAGAAAAATTACATTACAGGACTAAACATATGCTTGATAAACTTGCGGAAGTCGAAAAAAGATACGAAAAAATAGAAAAAGACCTCTCGGATCCTGATGTCATATCGAATGTGGAGACCTATACCTCACTTCTGAAGGAAAGATCTTCGATAGCAGATGTGGTTGAAAAATACAGGGAGTATAAGGAAGCTCAGAAAAACGAAAAAGAAGCTGAGGAGCTTCTTGCTTCCGAAAGCGACCCCGAGATGCTCGAGCTTGCATCCGAAGAACTGAAAAATTCGAAGGAAGATCTCGAAAGACTCGAGAATGAACTTAAAATACTCCTTCTTCCAAAGGATCCGAATGACGACAAAAACGTAGTGGTCGAGATCAGGGCAGGAGTAGGCGGAGACGAGGCCGCGCTCTTTGCAGGCGTTCTTTACCGTATGTATACGATGTACGCTGACAGCAAGAAATTCAAGACCGAGCTTATAAGCGCAAATGAAACGGGGCTTGGAGGATTCAAAGAGATCACATTCATGGTAACGGGCAATGGCGCATATTCCAGATTCAAGTTTGAAAGCGGAGTGCACAGAGTGCAGAGAGTTCCCGAAACCGAGGCATCAGGAAGGATACACACGTCAACGGCGACTGTCGCGGTGCTCCCGGAAGCTGAAGAAGTTGAAGTCGAAATAAATCCGAACGACCTTGAAATCGAAACGATAAAATCAAGCGGCGCAGGCGGACAGCATATAAACAAGACCGAATCCGCGATAAGACTGTACCACAAGCCTACCGGCATCGTAATAGAATGTCAGGACGAAAGAAGCCAGTTCAAGAACAAGGACAAGGCAATGAAGCTCCTTCGCGCAAAGCTCTATGATATGAAACAAAGAGAGCAGAGCGAAAAGATCGCAGGCGAAAGACGCACACAGGTAGGTACTGGCGACAGAAACGAGAGGATCAGGACATATAATTATCCTCAGGGAAGAATTACAGATCACAGGATCGGATATACGATATATTCCCTCGAAAGCTTTTTGAACGGCAATATCGACGGAATGATAGATGCTCTCATTACAGCAGATACGGCGGAAAAGCTGAAAGGCAGCGGGGAAAACGAGTAGATCCTGCCGAAGGAAAACGGAATTGAAAACTATTATAAAGAAAATCACCGGTAACGAAAAGACCGATGATAAGATAATAAAAAAAGCGGCCGATATAATAAAACGAGGCGGGCTTGTGGCTATTCCGACCGAAACGGTTTACGGGCTTGCCGGAAGCGCTCTTCTTGAAGATTCAGCGAGAAAAATATTCGAAGCTAAGGGAAGACCGTCAGACAATCCGCTTATAGTGCATATAGCGGTGCCTGAGGATGCCGAGAAGATAGCGTATCCCGATGAAAGATTTTACAGGCTTGCAAGGGAATTTATGCCCGGACCGCTTACGGTAATTCTTAAAAAGAAAGAGAATATTCCAACTGAAGTCACCGGCGGGCTTGATACGGTCGCCGTAAGGTGTCCGTCGAATCCCGTCGCGCACAGGCTGATAGAAGTTTCCGGACATCCCATAGCGACTCCAAGCGCAAACAGATCCGGCATCCCGTCTCCCACATGTGCCGAACACGTTATTGAGGATATGGACGGAAGAATAGACATGATTATCGACGCCGGGCGCTGCGATATAGGTCTGGAATCGACGGTTGTGAAGCTTACAGACGACGGATGCATGATTCTGAGACCCGGAGCCATTACGGCCGAAATGCTTGAAAAAGTTTGCGGAAACGTCAAGGTAGCTGAAGCCGTAACCAGACCGGATGCCGTAAAGGACTCCAAAGCAGAGTCTCCCGGAATGAAATACAAACACTATTCACCGAAAGCAGAAGTGCTGCTTGTCGAATGTGATGACAAAGAATTTTCGGAATATGTCAGGACCCATGTTTCACCTGACGTGACAGAGGGAGTTATCACGACATCCGACAAAGCCGAAGCATACGATTTCGGCACTGAAAATATTCTGTGCCCCGATGACGGAAATGATGCAAAAGCTTTCGCAAGAAGCATATTCTTCCTTCTCCGCGAGGCAGACAGTCTCGGATGGAAGAAGATATATATAAAATGTCCTCCGAAAGACGGAGTATCACTCGCGCTGTACAACAGGCTTATTCGTTCTGCAGGCGGGAATACCGTAAAACCATAATTCGAAACTGAGGTAAATATGGCAAGAAAAAAGAAAGAAGTCAAACCGGCAGAGGAGATAGTTCCGGCTGAGATAGTCAATCAGGAAATAACTGATGCGATAAGAATAAACTACATGCCTTACGCCATGACTGTCATTATTTCCAGAGCCATTCCGGAAATAGACGGTTTTAAGCCGGCTCACAGAAAGCTCCTTTATACGATGTATACTATGGGACTGCTTAATCCTTCGGCATCGAGAGCAAAGAGCCAGAATGTCGTCGGAGCAACTATGAAACTTAATCCTCACGGCGATGCTGCTATCTATGATACGCTTGTCAGACTGACTACTGCTAATGAGTCACTGCTTCATCCTTTTGTGGATTCAAAGGGAACATTCGGTAAAAAAACAAGTACAATGTCTCCGTCCGCTCCCCGATATACCGAAGTCAAGCTCGCAAAAATCAGCAATGAGATATTCTCTGGCATTGACAAAAATGCCGTTGACATGATTCCTAACTTCGACAATACGATGCTGGAACCGAGACTTCTGCCGACATCTTTTCCAAATATTCTCGTGTCTGCAAACCTCGGAGTTGCTGTAGGCCAGCAGTCTCAGATATGTTCATTCAATCTTGCAGAGGTATGTGACGCAACGATAGCGCTTCTCAGAAATCCGAAAGTTTCAATTGACAGGATGCTCGAGATACTCAAAGCGCCGGACTTTTCAACGGGAGCTTCATATATCTATGAAAGAGATAAGCTTGCACAGATATATGAGACCGGTTACGGCCCGCTGAAACTCAGATCAAAATACAGGTATGACAAATCCAATAACCTGATAGAAATTACAGAGATCCCGTATACCACGACGATAGAGTCGATAATCGAGAGGATCACGTCCCTCATAAAAGAAGGAAAATTCAAAGAGATCTCCGATGTGAGAGACGAAACTGGTCTTGAAGGATTCAAACTGACGATCGACATCAAGCGCGGGACTGATCCGGATTTACTGATGGCTAAACTGTTCAAGTCGACCACTCTCGAAGACACTTTCACATGCAATTTTAATGTGATCGTGGACGGTGTCCTCAAACTTCTCGGGGTAAGAGAAATCCTTCTTGAGTGGATCAGGTTCCGTATGGACTGTGTCAGAAGGGAACTCAAGTTTGAGCTTGACAAGAAGAAACAGAAACTTCATCTTCTGAGAGCTTTGGGAAAGATCCTCCTTGACATAGACAAGGCGATCAAGATCATAAGGAATACCGAAAAAGACGCCGATGTTATCCCGAGACTTATGGAAGGCTTCTCCATAGACAAGGTACAGGCCGAATACATAGCGGAAATAAAGCTCCGTCACCTTAACAGAGAGTACATTCTGGACAGGATCAAAGAGATCGAATCTATTCAGAAAGAGATCTCAGACCTCGAAACGATTATCTCCGATGACCTCAAGATAAAAGGTGTAATTGCAAAACAGCTGCAGGGAATCAAAGAAAAATACGGAATACCGAGAAAGACTGAAATAATTGAAAATGCAGAAGAAATAGAGCTGCCAAAAGAAGAGGAAGTTCCCAATTATCCGATATTTGTACTTCTTTCGAAGGAAGGCTATTTCAAAAAGATCACAAAGCAGTCGA
>CACXBN010000203.1 GCA_902765885.1 uncultured Ruminococcus sp.
AATTGATGAACAGAGTGTCCTTGATATCTTAGACCCTAATTTAACAAAGAGAGGATGGTTTCCCACCCTCTCTTCATTTGATTATTTAGTTGTAAGTTCTTGATACATCTTCATGAGTGCTGCCACGCATTCGGCTTCGGACATGCTGGTCGGGAATCCGTAGGCTTTCATTACGACAATGTTGTTTTTGTCGTGCGCCTTTCGAAGTTCCGGCGGCATTGTGAGTGGGTCGTACAGATCCGCAAGACTGCTGTCCGGGTAGAGCGCTCGGGCATCTAGTATTCCCTGGGCGGTCTGCTCGATCTTGTTTTTCTGCTCCGGTGAGGGAGCAGGCCAGGGGAAGTTGTTGTAAACGACATTTCCAGAATACTGATAGTCGCTTTTCATTCTGCCTGCAACAACTCTCATCCATGCCATGTGTACATTAGATGTCAGAACTCCAAAAATATACATATTAGCGTCTGGAATGATAAGAGCACTGCCATTTATGATGGTATCCGGATTAACATATGATATCGGGATGTATCTCCTGCGTTCAGATGATACTTTCGGAATTACCAACATTGGCGTAGATGGTTGCCTAATCTCTCCAAATAGCATTGGGATATCAGCCAGTGCGAGTGTTTGTGGTCTTGAACTTGACAGCCTAAATTTTTGAGTGAGCTGGATTCTATTCATTATGAATTTCGATTTTTTGTACTCTGCCGGGGAGCATCCTTTAAGCCAGATACACCACCTCTGTTTATTTTTCAGCAATTCAGCACCGCCCGCGTAACTGCGGATAAATTTGCAGTTACTTTCATTTTCGTATAGAAGAGCATCTCTATCATTCGCATCTAATATCAAGTGTCCGTCATCAATGGGCATACTGCCATATGATATTTGAGGCACATCGCAAATCGTCTTCGTCCTACTTTCAATAATAACGGAAGGTGCGTCCAGCAAGTATATATTGATATTATTGCAAGATAATTTTTCATCATTTATATAGATGATTTTCTTTTTTTTGGTATCATTTGCTCCGAATCCAATTATTACACAGTGAACATGTGCTTTGTCATTAGCTTCGCTGTCCCATCTGAACGTTCGATGAGCAAACTTTATATCCATGTTTTCAGTCTCCATCAATTTTCCAAATGAAGGAGCTTGCTCGCCCTGTGTGATAGAATTTGTGGAAACAAAGGCAACGCTTATTTTTCTTTCTGCGACAATCCGAGAGGCTTTTGCATACCATCCTGTTACATAGTCAAGATTTCCAGCCCCTTTGATTTTCCCTAAAACTTTTAGTAACTCCTCTTTTTGTGTCTTCGTTTGTTCTTTTTTTCCTATGAACGGAGGGTTCCCCATGATATAGCTAAGCTGTTCCATCGGCACAAGGCTTCCCCACTCCATCCGGAGCGCATTTCCCTGAACAATATTTGCATAGGATTTCAGAGGCAGGAAGTCTATTCTTGAATGTATGATTTCCTGTGTCTCCCGAATCATCTGCTCTTCTGAGATCCAAAGCGCAGTCTTGGCAACGGTGACTGCAAAATCATTTATCTCTATACCATAGAACTGACCGATGGATACCTTAATGGAGTAAGTGCCGCCAAAATCAAGTACAATCTGTCCTGCGACCTCGTTCCGATCTGCAGCGATACGTTGCCGGATAACTTCATTCTCCAGCCTCCGAAGCGACAGATATGTCTCCGTAAGGAAATTGCCAGAGCCGCAGGCCGGATCCAGAAATGTCAGCGACGCCAGTTTATCCTGAAATTTTTCAAGCTGGTTCTTACGTGTACGGACAACCGGTATATCCTCGATTTCAGCCAGTTCTGCCCGTAAATCGTCAAGGAAAAGTGGGTCAATGACCTTGTGGATGTTCTCGATCGAAGTGTAGTGCATACCTCCGGAACGTCTTGTCTCCGGGTTCAACGTACTCTCAAAAACTGCCCCGAAGATGGTCGGCGAAATACTGCTCCAATCAAAATCTTCACTCGCGTTCTGAAGGAGCAAGTCTCGAATTTCATCGGTAAAGTTCGGAATTTCTATATTTTCATCAGAAAAGAGACCACCATTCACATATGGGAACGCTGCAAGATCTTCATCCAGATAAGGGTCACGCTCATTTTCCGGCTGATCTAGGACACGAAACAGATCGATTAATGCTTTTCGCATATGTTTTGTTGGGTAGGAGCTCAGGTAATCATGAAACATGGCATGGCTGCCAAAGAGGCCAGAGTCCTCAGCATAAAGGCAAAATACCAGACGCACACAGAGGGCGTTCAAACTCTTTTGAGATTGCTCATTTGTAGGATCTTTATACTGCTTGTAAAAAGCATCATAGAGTTTTCCAACAATCTCTCCAGCCTGCATAGAGATTTTCATTTCCTCTGAGAGAGAGGCGTGCTCCTTCTTTACAAGGAACTCCATGCGGTAGGCGGCATCCTGCAGGGCGTTCAGCTGAATGACTTCCGGTTCTTGACCGGGTTTGTTTTGATCATAAACACGGAACTCCTGAAAATTACAGGTCACGATGTACCGGGGCATCTCGTCCAGAGGCATATTATTGGCGTAACGTTTTGCCTGTTGATAAGGTGTAAGGCAAATCCCTCCTGACTGAGGTTCCGGTTTTGTCAGATCTTTCGTCATGCCTTTCTGCTCAATCATGACCCTTGTTTCCGGGAGATATACATCAATATACTTCTGCTGTCCATCCACAAGGACAGGGCGCTCAAACTGGACGTTCTGCATAGCATTCTCCATGCCGTAAACGTCCTGTAGGAGAGATAACCAAAAGCGCTGACTATCCTGTTTCTCGTTCCCTTTTCCACGCCACTCGTTGATAAACTTTCGTGCGGCTTCTCTTCGTTCTGCCTCTGTCATGCCTGTTTCCCCTCATATCTTTTCTTTTCGCGGATCAGTGTACTCTTACTGATTCCCGTCATTTTTGAAACCTGCGTATAGGAATGGTCCTCGAGAAGTTCCATAGCGTGCCCGAGCTGCGCCCTGTTGAATTTCTTCGGCCGG
>CACXBN010000204.1 GCA_902765885.1 uncultured Ruminococcus sp.
TAATGCAGACTTTGTCTTCTATATCCAAGGAGTAAATAAAAATGATAAAGATTTTAAAATGTGGTGAAGTATCAAACGATGAAATATTTGCCAGAGGTCAGTCTTCTGTCAATGTTGAAGCAATAGTATCGGATATTATCGCTAATGTCAGAGCCAACGGTGACAAAGCAATTTTCGAATACAATAAGAAATTCGATAAGGCTGATCTGACTGAGTTACAGGTCTCCGAGGCAGAAATCCAGGAAGCAATCGATATTGTGGGCCCTGACTTCATAAGAGTTCTTGAAAGAGCTGCAGCAAACATTCAGAAATTCCACAAAAAACAGATCAGAAACAGTTTTGTTTTGAATGATGAACCCGGAATTGTGCTGGGACAGAAGATCATTCCTGTTGATAAAGCCGGTCTTTATGTTCCCGGCGGAACCGCAGCTTACCCATCAACAGTTCTGATGGACGCCATCCCTGCAAAGATTGCAGGTGTCAAGGAAGTAGTCATGGTCACTCCTCCCAATTCTGAAGGCAAAGTCAATCCTGCCATCCTTGCAGCAGCATATGTTTCCGGAATCAACAGAGTATTCAAAGTCGGTGGTGCACAGGCAGTTGCAGCACTTGCATACGGAACCGAAAGCATCCCCTGTGTCGATAAGATCGTGGGGCCCGGAAATGCATTTGTGGCAGAAGCCAAAAAACAGGTTTTCGGCAAGGTTTCGATCGATATGATCGCCGGTCCGAGTGAGATCCTCGTGGTAGCCGACGGTAAAACTAATCCTGTACACATTTCTGCAGATCTTCTTTCTCAGGCCGAACACGACAAAATGGCAACAGCTGTTCTGGTAACTGATTCAATCGATCTGGCATATGCAGTACAGAAAGAAATAGAAGTCCAGCTGCCTAAACTTGAAAGATACGAAATCGCACGTGCATCTATCGACAACAACGGCAAGATCATAGTTGCCGATACACTCATGGATGCAATAGATATAGCAAATGAGATAGCTCCTGAACACCTTGAATTATGTGTTGACAATCCTTTTGATTACCTTGATGCAGTCAGACACGCCGGTTCAGTGTTCATGGGCAGAAACTGTCCTGAGGCACTTGGTGACTACTTTGCAGGTCCGAACCACACCCTTCCGACCAGCGGAACAGCAAAGTTCTCAAGTCCGCTTTCAGTGGATGATTTCATTAAGAAAACCCAGTTTATTTATTACACAAAGGATGCACTGGCAAATGTAGCTGAAGACATTGCAACCTTTGCCAGAAAAGAAGGACTTACAGGACATGCACGAAGTGTCCTCAGCAGATCGGATAACTAATATGAGCCGTTTTTTAAGTAAAAAACTGAATAAACTCACACCTTATACTCCCGGTGAACAGCCTAAGGAAAGGACATATATCAAACTCAATACCAATGAATCTCCTTTCCCGCCCTCGCCTGTTGCACAGAGACTGGCAAGACAGGAAGCCGGGAAACAGAATCTGTATCCGGATCCCACCTGTTCTGACCTTGTTGCTGCCGCATGCGAAAAACTTGGTATAGAAAAAGACCAGATCATTTTTTCCAATGGTTCGGATGAGGTCCTTAATTATGCATTCATAGCATTCTGCGATAAAGATAATCCTGCAGTATTTCCGGATATCACATACGGTTTCTACAAGGTTTTCGCTGATGTGAACTGTGTACCTTATTCAGAAATACCTGTGAGAGATGATTTTTCAATCGATATCAATGACTATATCGGCATAAACAAAACCATTTTTATTGCCAATCCCAATGCAATAACCGGCATCAACCTTCCTCTGTCCGATATTGAAAAGATCGTTGCCGGAAATCCTGACAACATGGTCATAGTCGATGAGGCATATGTCGACTTCGGCGGCAACAGTGCAATCGCTTTGATAAACAAGTATCCCAATCTGCTTGTTACCCAGACTTTCTCCAAATCAAGATCTCTTGCCGGTGCAAGGCTGGGATTCGGTGTCGGATGCAAAGATGTAATAAATGATTTAAACACAATAAAGTATTCCAACAATCCGTATAACATCAACAGAATGACTATGCAGTGCGGAATCGGTGCCCTCTGTGATGATTATTATTTCAGCAAAAACTGTCAGACAATAATCGAAAACCGCAGTTATATGGTTTCAGAACTCAAAAGACTGGGGTTCATTCTGACAGATTCAGCCGCCAATTTTGTTCTTGCAAAACACCCTTCCTGCGGCGGAAAAGACCTGTATTTAAAGCTGAAGGAAAAAGGCATTCTTGTAAGACATTTTGATGAAGACAGAATCAAAGATTTCAACAGAATAACTGTCGGAAGTATGGAAGAAATAAAAGCACTTATTAAGGCTCTTGAGGAATTACTATGAGAAGAGCAGAGATAAAAAGAGATACAAAAGAAACTTCAATATACCTGTGTATCGACCTTGACGGAAAAGGAACAGGCACGATCGATACCGGAATAGGCTTTATGGATCATATGCTTACTCTGTTTGCCTCTCACGGCAAATTCGATCTGACCGTTAAATGCAAGGGCGATACATATGTCGATGACCATCACTCCGTTGAGGATATCGGAATTTCCCTGGGCAAGGCATTTGCCGAAGCTCTGGGAGACAAACGGGGCATTCAGCGTTACGGGGACATCCTTCTCCCGATGGATGAAACACTGGTCATGGCATCCGTTGATTTTTCAGGACGAAGTTTCCTGGGATATGATCTCAGCATTCCGACAGAAAAAGTTGGAACATTTGATACTGAGCTTGTCGAAGAATTCTGGTATGGATTCGTACGCAATGCAGACTGTGCTCTGCACATCAGAAAACTGAGCGGAAAGAATTCACA
>CACXBN010000205.1 GCA_902765885.1 uncultured Ruminococcus sp.
CAACAGAGTCGCAAAAGTCGTAGGTGTTGAAACCGAAGGGTACACACATCACTTCGAGGACATCACAGACAACTACTCATGGGTTGACAGTGAACTCGGCTGGCCGAGCACTGTAGGCATCATCAACGGCGTGTCTTCCACAAAATTCAATCCCGGCGGAGATCTTACGACCGAACAGGCGATCCTTATCACCTACAGGGCGTTAACCGCCTTAAAATCCGAAATGTCCCTCATTAACCCCGATCCCGCAAAAAGAGTTATCATCTTCGGCGTTGACGGTGCAGGTGATTTCTTCAAAGATGCTGATACCCCGAGAATAGATGAAATATTCGCCAGCGGAGCCATTACTCACAATGCAGCCGCAGCATCTCCTTCGTACAGCGGAGTAAACTGGGGCTCGATATTACATGGTTCAGATCATGAGGTACACAGACTGAATAACAGTTCCGACACCCCATTCCCCGTGATTTCTTCGGTTCCGAGTATTTTTAAGGTCGTTCGTGACTCTTATCCGGATGCCGATATCGCTTCGATAGTCCACTGGGAGATCATTAATAAAGGAATAATTGAGGATGCTGATGCAATAGGCATTTTCAAAGACAGCGGCAATGATGCGAGAGTATGCAGTAAAGTCATGGAATACCTTGACTCTCATGATCCAAAACTCCTGTATATGCACTTTGACGATGTGGATGAAGCCGGACACTCAACCGGATACGGAAGCCCGACATATTTGCAAAGCATTAGCAATGTAGACGGATACATAGGTATGGTGTATGATAAGCTGGCAGAAAGAGGACTGCTTGATGACACCGTTCTTATTCTTACACCCGACCATGGCGGAACTTATAAGACCGACGATGACGGAAGCTCATCCGGAAGCCACGGCGGTTCATCGGATGAGGAGCTCACATGCATGGTTGCCATAACAGGCAAGAATGTGCAAAAAGGCGAATTCGGGAACATGATGCTCAAAGACATCGCCTCCATAGTGCTGTATGCACTCGGAATCAGACAGCCGGATGGATATACATCCATGGTCCCATCAGGTGTTTTTGAGGGTGTTGAAGCCGGAACAAGACCGGTATATCATGAGTCGCACCACACCAGATTCGCTCATGAAGGCGAAAGCACTCCCGTTTCAGGCTCCGGAAGTTACATAACTGATTTTTTCCCTGAAGAAGAGATAATATCATATTCCTCACTTGACGGCACAGTAAAAAATGAAGTTGGAAAAACAAGGGTAACGGGAAAAGGAAAAGTCCTGTACACCGACGGCTACTATGACACATCAGTTGACGTTTCGGAAGGCGGATTTATTCTGTCAAGCTATGCGCCTGATACTTCCAGTTTCTCGGTATCATTCTGGTTTCTCGTCAAACCTACGGGAGAAGACGGTCCTATTATGACAAATCAGTACTATTACAGGTACAAGTATGTCGAAGGTGAAGTCGGTACGACATTGTCCCTCGACGGTTCATCACTGAGAGTGAGCGTAGGCAAGCTTTATTCCGTAGACGGCGGAGAAAGCGGTGACGAATGGTATGTTCCGCTTCCGTTTGATTACAGAGAAGGCTGGGTACATGCCGATTTCATCGTCAACAGAGAAGACAATAAGATAGGTGTTTCACTTGATTTCGGAGATACTGTATGGTTTGAGATTCCCGACGAATTCAAGAATGAGCCGTTCTCCGGCAACACTCACGGTCTTCTTTTCGGCACAGACGTCACGGTCGCCAACCTCAGCCTCCCGCTTGAATATGATGACATTATTATTTTCAACAAGGCACTTACATCTTCGGATATAGACAAACTTGCAGAATATTACAGATATGAACCATTGAAATAGTAAAATCAGAAAATCCTGGAACACAATTCCATGAAGATTTTGATTTTAAGCATTGATATTTGCTTTTCTTTTATATATAATTGAATCAGATGAGCGCCTTTTGGCGCACAACCGAACCTTTATCACAAGTAAGGAGAACAACATGGGACTTTTTGACAGCATTAAAAACAAAGTAAATGAAGTTGCTAAAATTGTCAATACTGCAGGCAGCGGCAACAAAACAGTTGAGGTAGTATTTGAAAAACTTCCTGAAAATGCAGAAGAATTCAAAGCACTTCCTCAGGCAAGCCTTTCCGATCCTTTCAACACTGCAGCTCTCACGGTTCTCGCTCTCTGCTTCTACCCCGAAAACAAGGATGCATCCATTGAAATGCTTAACTTCCTTAAGGGTCCGAGCACACTGAGCAACGCCGAACTTCAGTTCTTAAAAGACCGCTTTGCTGATGCGGACTATGTTCCGAGATCATATTTTGAAGGAGCCACCCCTGCAAACTCATATCTTCCTTCAGAGCCCTACACAGTAAAAGTCAGTGACAACCCGTACAGCTACAACAATGAAAACTATGCTACCCTCTGGATCAAGTCTGGCGGAGCAGACAGCCCGAGACAGGTCACACTCAGAAAAGCAAAAGACAACAAATGGTATCTGTGGGAACAGTTCCTTCTTCCCGGAATCAGAAAACCGGAAAACGAGAACCCCTGGGCATAATTAAAATAATATATCCGGTATCAATTGATACCGGATTTTTTCATATAAAAAAGAGATTTGCCCTGAAGCAGATCTCTTTATGGAAACATTGGGGCTCGAACCCAAGACCTCTCGGATGTGAACCGAACGCTCTGACCGGCTGAGCTATGCTTCCAGCGCTTCGAATTCTATCACAAATGACATTCAAAGTCAATAGATGTTCATGACATGAAATCTTCCAGATCATCGTCGTCAAGATCGAATTCACAATAGAATTCATCTATGTCATGTTCATCAAGATACTTGGTTCCTTCATGCCCTGAAGGCCTTCTTTTTTTTACTCCGTCGGTTCTTCCGCCTTTTTTCCTTTGCTTTGAAATACCGTCAAGAATAATATCCGCAATGGAATCGTTCGACTTTTTTCCATCATCAAAAATATCGTCAAGCAGCGAATTAAGATCAAAGCCCATGTCCATTCTCCTTTTTCATACCATTATTGTACGTACTTGGTGAAATACAGGATCGTAGCCACAAGAACGAGGGCTGCCATGAGCACCCACATGAAAAACGGCAAATATGAGGCAAATCCCTTCTCACCGCTCTTTTTGATATCAATGTACCTCAGAACCGGTATAGCCGCAAAGCACACAAAATACAACGGGAGGAGAACATAAAGAGGTATGATTCCGGTAGTGAGATACAGCACTCCGATTATAACGGCAAACAGGCAGATGCCCATCTCGATCCATTTGAATTTTGTAAATGGTTTAAGCCCCGGTATGGGATTGAGTTTTTCTTCTTCAAGTTCCTCTATTTTCTTGTTCTTCCCTGAATTGTCTTTGCTTTCCATCTTTCTTCTCTCTTTGCATTTATCTGTATGTTCTTATCCTCTTTATCGTGTCTGAATGCGTACACAGCTGTTATTGCGGTAATTATAATGACGACTCCCGCAGCTGCGTATGCTATATAATGGGAATGATGTTCTTCCTGTTTCGGTGCATCTTCTGTTTTTCTGAACATTTCAGCGATCTCTCTCACATTCGAGGATTCTGACGAGAGGACAACATCGGCAAGTTCGAAAACAGCCGGATCTTTGGAATACACTTCTGCTCCTATGTATTCAACCTCGTTTCTGTGCTCATATTCCGATATGTCACATACCACTCTTATGGCCTTGCCGATCTCTTCTGTCTCCGTGTTGAACGCAGCCCTGTAGTATTCCGAACCTATAAAGAAGACGACCGATACTTCCCTGTTTTCTTCATATTCGGGAATTACCGAAAATTCAAATTCTATCTTATCGACTCCCGACAGGTCCATAGCCCTGTCAAAATTTCTTATGGCGATTCCGGCTCCGTCCTGAATCTTGACCTTCAGAACGCGTTTCATGGTATCATCATAAATACCGCGTTCGGAATAATCGGTGTAACAGGAATCAGCTCCGCCTCCCGAGATCCATCCGAGTGTGTGGTATTTGTCTGAAAAGTCCCATATCACATATTTTTCAGACGTGTCTGTTTCACTGTCGGCCGGTGATGAACTGTATTCATACACCGAACCGCTTAGTTCTGACATCTCTCTGAATTTAGAATAAAAACTCTGGTCATTCTCAGCCTGCAGGTTTTCAAGCGAATAGAAAATCAGATCGCTGTCAGAATATTTCTCTCCGGTATTCAAAAACAGATTCAGCGCATTTTCTATATATTTTTCAGGATTGTCACTGTACTGCCCAAGGGTTGAGGCGATGTTGTATGAGGGACTGACCAGGTACACCGAGAGCGGCATGGCGATTCCCAGGGTCTTGAGATAATCAAGGTATCTGTCCATGCCCGTGCTTTCTTCAAATATATCATTTATTTCCAGAAGCACTGCCCATTTTGCGTCTCCCAGAAGCTCCATCGTGTACGCAAAATTCACGGCATTTTCCCTGAGTTCTTCCCTTGTTATCTGTTTGACAACATAAAGATTCTCATTTCTTTTAGCTGCAACTTCGTATGTTTTAAGGCATATTTCAGCAGAATTCAGAAGATTGTGCGCTTCAGTATAAATATCATTATCCCGAGCCATCAGTGAATCATCCAAGACAATCCCGTCAATTGAATATCTTTCGGAAAGGAATCTTACGGCAGCAAGATATTTTGCCATATGATCCTCTTCAAAGACATCGATATAATACTCGTCGTTAAGTTCGGAAGTCAGACCGTCCACGGGCCCGCTGAGTATGATCCTTAAATATATATTGGTTCCGGCTCTCGTATAAAAATCGAGATTTCTGTCAAGGAAAGAAATCAGATATGATGAAATCCTCATTGTCTCCGATTTCACTTCGCCTTCACTCAGGTAGCTGTAGATCTGCTGGATACCTTCCGCTGATGTCTGTACTGCAAAAAACTCGTATAAGTCAACATTCACAAGCACATAGGGCACGTTTGAATCGAAGACCCCCGCGGGTGATGCGCCTGCAAGTCCTATTCTTCCCGTTATTCTGCCCTGGTTGTGATGATATGAAGCATATTGAGGGATACTTATCATGTGAACCGTGTCATTTTCCATAATTCCCATGCAGTATTTGAATTCTTCGGGATGAACGGGAAGATTCTCATTGGGAATGGAAAACTCAAATCTCGTCGTGATCTTTATTCTTCCCAATTCGATATAGTCATTCAGTGTCGTCACATACTTGTTGGAAACGGCATATATAACGATCTGACCGTCCTGGTATTTTTTCACGGTGTCCCTTGTAACGGTTCCTGAAAACTTTATCCCATCCTGATTAAGGACAATGCTGCTGACACTTCCCATG
>CACXBN010000206.1 GCA_902765885.1 uncultured Ruminococcus sp.
GTGCTGAAGACCCTGTATTCGCTGACATCCATATGTTCATCCGAAACAAAGCAGAAATCTATCGGCATCCTGCCTGTAAGATCCTTGTCTCCGTCACCCCTCATGGTTCCTGCATTCATGCTTTTTTCAGCCACATATTTAGAATCCGATATGCCGTCTTTGGCAACTATCATATTGTAACTTGCGCTTCCCTCGGATGTGTTGAAATCTCCTGTTGCAAAAACGGGATATCCGTCAAGAATGAATCTCTGCATAAGTCCTGCCACTACCCTCATCTGAGTCATGGCAATATATGACGACTGATATGCGAGATGGGTGTTCACATGAACATACTCGTGTCCTGTCTCCCTGTTTCTGAGAATGGCCCACGTGACGCTGCGTCCGCTCCCATATCCGAATGCCTCCGTTACTGCCGAGAGCATGAGAGTATCCCACTCGACGCATTCATATCTTTCCTCGTTGTAGTAGATCCTGTTCGGGTCGCTTATCATGGGGTATACCTGCTTATCTCCAACCTGCCCGACCATTTTATATCCGTCAAAGCTCTCCTCAAACACTTTAGGCCAGTCTCCGTAAGGATAATTCTCCTGAGTGCCGATGGAATCGGCGTCAAGAGATTTTAACAGTTTCATCATTCCGGGCGCCCTGTCGTCCATTCCCTGATGCGGAGCATAAAGATTAATGCTGACCACTCTCACATCCGCCTTGTCCATCTGTGACCTGCTTGTGTTCTGTGAATATATGCCCGTGCTCATCAGCATGAACGCCGCACATGCAAGTGCGATTATTTTTATTGCTTTATTTCTCATCCTGCCCACTGTTCTCCTTCAGCTTACTGATGTATTCCTTTACATCGAACGGTTCCAGCACCGAGTCCTTCTTCAGATAAAGAGGATGATGCGGATGACCGCCGTTTACAGACCGTTTACCGCATGTAAACCATTCGGCGTTTCTTTTCTCTCCGGCTTCAATCATATCACAAACGCATTTTATAAGATAATCCCTCTTCAGGATTATCGTTCCCCAGGCTGCCCATATGCCTGGCTTATCCGAAAGTGACAGAACGTATTCAAACGCTTTCATGTTTTCACGATGCAAAGCTAAATTGAAATGCTTTTCCATCTTGTTCGGGTCTGTTGCCCTTTGTGCGTAAACATTGAACATAATGAAGCTGTCATATCCGTTGCCCAGAGCTATTCTCTCGACAGATTTCAGAGTGTTGTCAAGAGCGCCGGGCCTTGCCGTAGAAGGATTAATCCCTATCGTTATGAGAGGATTGTTTCCTCTCGTTCCGAGAATATATCTGTATTCGGAATAGAAATCGGGGACATATATCCATTTTTCTCTGTCGAAACTTCCAAGGTCAGTTCTGATGAGCGCTTTTTCGAACGGAAGCACGCCGGCATCTTCTGTATTTTCAAATGCGGGAATATGGGCCATATGGTACCTCTCAATCGTATTACGTCATAACATTTTACTTTTTTGTGAAATATGCTAACAGTTTCTTAATTGTTTGTTAACGATTCGCTGTTTTCTCTTGACTTAGGACCTGATTTATTATACCATAAGATAAGTGAAAAATCTTTCATTTTATTTTGTGAGGTTATATGAGTAAAAGGGAAAAAGAATGGAGACGGGTCAAAACCTTACCTGCCATGTCTGAAGTTGTTCCATTTATTATGGTGAACAGATCCGGTGCTCAGATCTTCGTTAAAGACAGCATAGAAACCGACAGACTCGAAAAATACATGAGGGAAAAGCAGCAGAACGGTATGCCAAACCTCAGCCTCATGCACATTTTTATAGCAGCCTATGTCAAAACAGTCGCACAACGCCCCGCAATCGACAGGTTTATCCGCGGTCAAAGGGTCTGGACCAGAAACAATGTTGAGATAGCTTTGACAATCAAAAAGGAAATGGTTCTCGAATCTCCTGACACGGTTGTGAAGATCAAGCTTCCCAAAACAGCCACACTCAAAGAGGTGTATGAATCGCTCAACAACGCCATAACTTCATACAGAAATGATCCCGGAGGGGATTTTGACGACACCGCTAAAGCTTTTACACGTTTACCCGCACTGCTCTTTAAACTCGCAATTCATACTCTTAAATGCATGGACTATTTTAACCTTATTCCAAGGTCGCTCCAGGATCTCAGTCCGTTCCACTGTTCGTATTTTATTACATCCATGGGCTCACTCGGAATTCCTGCCATATATCATCATCTTTATGATTTCGGAACATGCCCTATCTTCTTTGCCTTCGGAACAAAGCGCAGAGCATACACTCTTGACGCAGAAGGCAACATAAAAAAATCCTCTTATGTGGATTTTTCATTTACACTTGATGAAAGAATCTGTGACGGGTATTACTACGCTTCAGCTCTTAAGTACATGAAGGCGCTTCTCAAAAACCCTTGGAGACTTGACGAACCAAGCGAAGTCGTGCCTGATATCAAATAGATAATTTCTTCCCCGAAGATCCTAATGTATGTCTTCGGGGTGTTTTTTTGCCTTGATAATGAAAATGGCGTTTGCAAACGCAAA
>CACXBN010000207.1 GCA_902765885.1 uncultured Ruminococcus sp.
GAGTGGTTTCAAATTGATCCAAACACCGCAAAAAGTGATTTTATTGATTTCACTCAAAACCATGGCACGGTTTCCGCTGATGATAATACGGATGAGGTCATCACGTATAAGCTGCGTGATGAGCAAAATCAGGCTGTTCAGAGTGCAATCGATTATTTCAAGTCTCATGAAAAGGGAGAATTTCTCTGGAACTGCAAGCCGCGTTTCGGAAAGACGCTCTCAGCTTATGAACTTTGCAAACGGATGGATGCAACAAACGTACTTATTGTTACTAATCGCCCGGCGATTGCAAATTCTTGGTATCAGGATTATGAGACCTTTTTAGGACCTCAGTCTGGCTATCTTTTTGTCAGCAATGTCGATGGCATTAAGGACAAAAAGTATGTTCTGAGCCGTCAAGAATATCTGGATAAACTGAATAATTTTAATGACGATTTGAAAGGATGCATTGAATTTGTCAGTCTGCAGGATTTAAAGGGATCTATTTACTTCGGTGGCAGCTATGACAAGCTGGCAGAGGTTAGTGCGGAGCATGGTCTCAAATGGGATGTTCTCATTATCGATGAAGCTCATGAAGGCGTGGATACATATAAGACGGATACCGCTTTCAGTCATATCAATCGAAAACACACCCTTCATCTTTCCGGTACGCCATTCAAGGCACTGGCCAATGACAAGTTCGCGGATAAAGCAATTTATAACTGGACTTATGCCGATGAGCAGAGAAAAAAGCGTGACTGGGACAATGCTAGCGAGTTAGAGAACCCGTACGAGACGCTACCGCAGTTGTCATTGTACACGTATCAGATGTCTGACATCGTCCGTGACAAAGTCAGAAAAGGTATAGAGCTTTCTGATAACGATATCGAGGAGTATGCCTTCGACTTGAATGAGTTTTTCAAGACGAATGAATCCGGAAAGTTTGTTCATGATGCAGATGTGGATAAATTTCTTGATGCTCTTGCAACGCAGGACAAGTTCCCATTTTCTACGCCGGAACTCAGGGATAAACTGAAACACACTTTTTGGTTGTTGAACAGAGTAGCAAGTGCAAAGGCTCTTGCCAAGAAGCTCAAACTGCATCCAGTGTTTAAAGATTATGAAATCATTCTCGCTGCCGGTGACGGCAAGCTGGACGATGATGAAAATGAGAAGTCTTTTGATCGTGTTACTAAAGCAATCAAAATGCATGACAAGACCATCACGCTGTCCGTTGGCCAATTGACAACTGGTGTGACTATTCCGGAATGGACAGCCGTGCTGATGCTTTCCAACATGTCGAGTCCGTCTCTTTATATGCAGGCCGCTTTCCGTGCGCAGAATCCTTGCCTCTTCCATGACGTGCAAGGCAATTCCTATCGAAAGAAGAATGCGTATGTGTTTGCTTTTGATCCGGCGAGGACGCTGACTATTTTTGAAAAATTCGCCAATGACCTTATTCCGAAGACTTCAGGAGATAAAGGAGATTTTGATCAGCAGCGAAATAATGTTCGCGAGCTTTTGAATTTCTTCCCTGTTTATGGCGAAGATGATCATGGATCGATGGTCGAACTTGATGCAGAATCCGTTCTGACGATTCCGCGTCATATACATGCAAAGGAAGTCATAGAACGTGGGTTCATGTCGAATTTCCTGTTTGCAAATATTTCCGGTATCTTCGGTGCTCCAAAGGAAATCATTGATTTGATTAACAACATGCAGGCCATTGAGGAGCCGAAGAAACTGGCTCCTACAGGAATTGATGAAAATACTCCTGAAAATCTTGATCTAAATGAAAACGGTGAGGTCGAAATTCCCAAAAATCAGATTATCGGTACGGCGAATGACCTGTTTGGTGACAAGGTTTACGGTGATATTGATAATCAGCTGACGCAAATGGTTTCCGATATTACGGAAGAGTATGAAAATAACCCTGATTCAAAGAAAAATGAGTTGGATGAACTCCGTGATAAATTCAGTAAGCCTGTCGCCAATACGTTGATTGAAACAGCACGTAATCAGTACGGAAAAGATTTGAAGAAATCCACACAAAATAAGATGGAACGCAAGATTCAGGAAACAACGGATGCTGTTGTGAACAGGGAATACGGAGACTATATCATTCGTAATCATCAGCTTGAAAATGAGAGAAAAGAAAAAATATCCGAAGCACAAAAGTCAGGCGCTTCTATGGAAGATATCACCAAGCTGGATGATAAATATCAAGAACTCCATGCTAAGGAACATCAGCAGATGGTTAATAACATCTATCAGAGTCTGAAAAGTGACAAGATGGTAAGAAAGGCAGCAGAAACAATCGTTGAGACGGCTGAGACGGAAAGATTGAATAAGGAAAAAGATTCTATAGAGGGAAGCGTTCGTGATCACCTTAGAGGATTCTCCCGTACTATTCCGGCGTTTCTCATGGCCTATGGAGATGAGA
>CACXBN010000208.1 GCA_902765885.1 uncultured Ruminococcus sp.
GGTGGGAAGCGACAGCGTGGCTGCTCTCTGGGATTTCAACCACCCATACAGATTCAACGGTGAAATGCCGGAAACCACTATAAACAACCTCGGGGCATACATAAAGCATGTCCACATCAAGGATTCAGTGGTCGAAAACGGGAAACTCATCTATAAAATGGTAGGTGAAGGTGATTTGCCGCCTATGGCTGATTATATGAAAGCCCTGAAATCCCTTAACTATGAAGGATACATTTCTCTTGAATGGATGAAGCAGTATGCGCCGGATCTTTCTGACCCCGGTGTCGTATTTCCGCACTTCGCACACTTCATGTCAAGATATCTCGGCATAAATGAGAGCAGCGCGAGACTTATCCCGAACAACAGGGGGACCGGATATTATGTTTGGCCGAAAGAACAGCTTATCGACCTCACATTCCCGCAGGTCCTCGACAGAATGGTAGAAGAATTCCCCGACAAATACGCATTCAGATATACAACATGCGACTATACGAGAACATGGTCGGAATTCAGAGACGATGTGGACAACTTTGCCAGAGCTCTTATCTCTCTCGGCGTAAAACAGGGAGACCATGTTGCAATATGGGCTACCAATGTGCCGGAATGGTACATAACATTCTGGGCAACCGTCAAAATAGGAGCAGTTCTTGTTACGGTAAATACCGCATACAAAGTGCATGAGGCAGATTATCTGCTGAGACAGTCGGACACTCATACTCTCGTTATGATCGACGGATACAAGGATTCGGATTATGTCGGAATCATAAAGGAACTCATTCCGGAGCTCGAAGACAACGAAGATGAAAACGGAAATGTCAAACCTCTTCACGCGAGAAGACTTCCGTTTTTGAGAAACATCATTACCATAGAGTCAAAGCAAAAAGGCTGCCTGACATGGAAAGACGCACTGGCTGTAGCTGACAGAACCTCCATCGATGCTGTGTACAGACGTCAGGCAATGATCAACAAGCATGATGTGTGCAATATGCAGTATACAAGCGGAACAACGGGATTCCCGAAAGGCGTTATGCTCACTCACTACAATGTCGTCAACAACGGAAAGGCGATCGGTGACTGCATGGATCTTTCCACTGCCGACAGAATGATGATACAGGTGCCGATGTTCCATTGCTTCGGCATGGTACTTGCGATGACTGCATCCATGACCCACGGAGTAACGATGTCCCCGATTCCCGCGTTCTCCCCCAGACTCGGGCTTGAGTGCATAGACAAAGAAAAAATCACTGCTTTCCACGGAGTCCCGACGATGTTTATAGCCATGCTGGGACATGAAAATTTCCCGAAAACTGATTTTTCTCAGATGAGAACGGGGATCATGGCAGGATCTCCTTGTCCCATAAAGGTCATGGAAGAAGTTATAGAAAAAATGCACATGACCGAAATATGCATTACATACGGACAGACAGAGGCATCCCCTGCCACGACGATGTCAAAGACAACGGATTCCATTGAGCAGAGGGTGAACACGGTCGGAAGCGCAATATACGGTGTGGAATGCAAGATAGTCAATCCGGAGACCGGAGAAGACTGTCCTGACAATGTTGACGGAGAATTTGTTGCCCGTGGATACAATATCATGAAGGGATATTACAAGATGCCTGAGGCCACTGCCGTTGCCATAGACAAGGACGGATGGCTGCACACAGGAGACATAGCAAGAAGGCTCCCGGACGGATATTATAAAATAACCGGGCGTATCAAGGATATGATCATAAGGGGAGGAGAAAACATCTACCCGAAAGAGATAGAAGATTTTATATATACATATCCGAAGGTACAGGATGTGCAGGTGATAGGAGTACCTGACAAGGCATACGGGGAAGAAATCATGGCCTGTGTGATCAAAAAACCCGGTGAAGAATGCACCGCGGACGAAATAAAAGACTATGTCAGAACCCATATGGCGAAACACAAAGTACCGAGATACGTAATGTTTGTCGACAGCTTCCCGATGAATGCTGCAGGAAAAATACTGAAATATAAAATGAGAGACGAAATGAAAGAAAGACCTGAATTCAAGGAAGCTGCAGGTATCGTGACGGCATAAAAAAAGAGCCCTTGCTTGTTGGCTCTTTGTATAGTTTATTTCTTTCCAAAAGGAGCTGTGGAAAATGATTTTCATTTTCTTAAAGCTCCTTTTTCTGCCTGATTTTCAGCCCGACTTCGTGAGATTATGCTGCGTCACGCTCCGCGTTAACCGCAGTAAGGAGTTCCGTTAAGTCCTGATTTGTAAAAATCCTCCGGGTTACTCATTATGATGTGATCGATGTATGCTTCCATCATTCTTGCCGTGAGTACATATCCCGCAGGATTCATGTGTCCGTTCATAAAAAACACTTTCATGAATTCGGAATCATATCGCGGGGCGTATTTGTAAAAGTCAATTACGTAGGTTCTGTTGTACAATGAAGCTATTTCATGAATGAGAGAAGCGTGAATTCCGGAGATATCATCATATTTTTGCTCTTCATGCGGCATGGTGACAAGGAAAAAGTAAGCGTTCGGGCTTATTATCCTGTACCTGTCGATTATTGTTGCATACAGACCCGCAAAAGTATCCCTGTTGTTTTCGGGGTGACCAGGACAGATGTCAGAGACTGACCCGAGAGGATGTACGGAATCTGAAGGTTGATTGCGGTCATTCGCGCCAAGAGCGATTATATAGGCATGCGAAGCTTTTTCGGGATTCCAGAAGTCCATTTTGTCAGCAAAACTTTTAACATATTCGATTGCCGTCATTCCGCCTCTGGAAAAATTGTATACAGTGCTTCCGACGTGTCTTCCGAGAAATTGTCCCCAGGAATATTCAAACATGTCGATATACTCCATTCTTCCGGGATTAGACTCGCTGGGCACTTCAAATTCTCCGCTGGACAGGCTGTCTCCTATACATGCAATCTTTCTGAAGATTCCCGCCAGTCCGAGAAGGTGATTTATACCGTTGAAGGGATTGTTTTTGTCAGCGGTAAGTTTGTCGATATAGTACATGATTTCTTCCTCCGTTATATGGGAGATTAACACATTCGGAAATATATATCAAGAACAACACAGGTGAACGGCAAAATTTCTCCGATTGGTTCAGCGATTCGGAGAGTTTTCCTGGCTTTTCACCGACAGCAGTATCACATTTATATAGTATACCGCAAAAACCAGAATCGCCTCTTGTGATCCGAGTTTATCTGGCTTATCTTTCGACTTCTTCCATTACATATGCTTCAAGGGTGTCCCCTACCTGAATGTCAAGACACTTTTTAAGTCCGATACCGCATTCATAACCTGCGGCCACTTCCCCGAGCTTGACAAAAACTAAAATCCAGGCCCCCAAAAAATATATCAGAAACAGGAAAGCCGACCTCATGTGCATCAAAAACGAATAGAAATATGGAGATTTTATGGGAAAAAGTCTCCACTTTTAGTCACTTGTGGAAAATCACGAAACACAAAAGTCACCTGCCCATCTCAAAATTTTGGCTTATGCATTTCTGTCTGTTGTGTTATGAGATTAATAATCGATGTTTCTTTTAATCTTTTTCAAATTGCTCTCCCAAATATCATCACTCAATGCTTGTGCATACTTTATACATATTCCATATGCAATATTATAAGAAACATCATCAGAATACCTCTGAATCCTATCAAAAACACGTAGTGCTCCTGGCCAATTCATATCTTGTAACCACATAAACAATTCAACTAGATATGGCGAAAGCTCCTCGTCTGTTCTTTTAGACAATATTATGGCACAGTTGTTCCAAACATTTTTGTTGGAATTTTTATTGCATGGCTGTAAAAACACATTAATATTTTCAACTTTTTCTGCCATTTCTATCCCCTTTTTTTGCTCATGAATATCTTTATTCCAATCAATAAGATTCATAATATAGTCGATATCTACCATAATTTATACCTCCATTTAGATTATTTTGTGTAGTCATGTATTTGATCAAATATCCCGGTGCTAATCTGAATATATCACAATATTTGTCAAATATACACTCCAAAAACAGTGAAATATATAGTATAAGGCGTAATATCATATTTTTACATAATAATTCTCGAACAGTATCACATTTTTACAGTATACCGTAAAAAACCCGAATCGCTTCTAGTGATCCGGGTTTGTCTGGCTTATCTTTCGACTTCTTCCATTATATATGCTTCAAGGATGTCCCCTACCTGAATGTCAAGGCACTTTTCAAGTCCGATACCGCATTCATAACCTGCGGCAACTTCACGAACATCGTCTTTGAAACGGCGGAGAGAGGAGATCTTGTCCTCCATAATCACTATGCCGTCTCTTACGATTCTGATCTGAGACTGACGAGTGACTTTTCCGTCCTGAACATAGGAACCGGCAATTACGCCGACGCCGGGAACCTTGATGGTCTGGCGCACTTCAATGTGACCGAGAAGAACCTCTTTGAATGTAGGAGCAAGAAGACCTTTCATAGCGGCCTTTATCTCTTCGATGCATTCATAAATGATTCTGTATGTTCTGATATCAACACCCTGTCTTTCCGCTGAATCGAGAGCGGATTTGTCCGGGCGTACATTGAATCCGACAATGATTGCGTCAGAGGAAGCGGCAAGCATAACATCCGACTCGGTGATTCCGCCGACTGCTGAATGAATTACTCTGACTTTAACTTCGTCATTGGATATTTTTTCAAGAGAAGCCTTGACAGCTTCAGCCGATCCGCCGACATCTGCCTTAACTATTACATTAAGCTCCTTGACACCTGCTGCGATTGCATTGAACAGTTCGTCAAGGTTGACCTTTGAGTTCTGCTTGAACTGGCTCTCTTTGGCTTTTTCTCTTCTCTGATCTGCGAGTTCACGGGCCATTCTCTCGTCCTGGACGGCATTGAATTCGTCACCTGCCATCGGAACTTCCGCAAGTCCTGTTATTTCAACGGGAACTGACGGGCCTGCTTCCTTAAGAAGCTGTCCCTTGTCGTTTGCCATGGCTCTGACGTGTCCGACGGAAGTGCCTGCTATCACAACATCACCGGATCTGAGAGTTCCGTCCTGAACAAGAACCGTTGCAACGGGTCCGCGTCCTTTGTCGAGTTTGGCTTCTATAACGACACCGCGGGCTCTCTTCTTCGGATTTGCCTTGAATTCCTTAACATCTGCTATAAGGAGGATATCTTCGAGAAGCTCATTGAGACCCATTCCGGTGAGAGCGGAAACGGGGACACACATGATGTCGCCGCCCCATTCTTCGGGGACAAGGTCATATTTTGTGAGTTCGGTTTTGACCTGTTCTGCATTTGCGTGAGGCTTGTCCATCTTGTTGATGGCAACTATGATTTCGATGCCTGCTGCTTTTGCGTGATTGATAGCTTCAACGGTCTGAGGCATGATTCCGTCATCTCCCGCAACAACGAGGATGGCGATGTCAGTAGCCTGAGCGCCTCTTGCTCTCATGGCTGTAAATGCCTCATGTCCAGGTGTGTCGAGGAAGGTTATGTCGCGTCCGTTTACCGTCACTCTGTATGCACCGATGTGCTGAGTGATACCGCCGGCCTCGCCGGAGGTTACGTTCGTATGGCGGATGGCATCGAGGATCGATGTCTTTCCATGGTCAACATGTCCCATTACACACACGACCGGTGCTCTCGGAACGAGATCGCCTTCATCTTCGGGCTCTTCGCTGAACAGTTTCTCTTCTATCGTGACTTTTACTTCTTTTGTGACTATTGCGCCGAGTTCATCAGCTATGAGGTAAGCTGTGTCATAGTCGACTTCCTGGTTGACTGTTGCCATCACTCCCATGAGCATAAGTCTCTTCATACAGTCGGCGACTGTAATCTTGAGTCTCTGTGCAAGCTCCCCGACTGTGATCTCATCCGGAATGCTGACCTTGAGAGGCGCTTTCTTTGCTTTTTCGGCATTCTGTCTGCGAAGCTTTTCCATTGCGGCGCGGTCTTTTTCATTCCCGCGTTTTCCGCCTTTTTTGAGCTTCTGCTTGTTGGAACGGGTGTCGTCTATATCGGAAGCGAAATTATCAAGCTTTTCATCATACTTGGAAAGGTCGACGGATGTTCCTCTGGTATCAACGACTCTTACTCCGCCGGTGCGCTTCTTTTCCACACCCTGTTCGATTTTTGGCTTCGGCTGCGGTTTGACGGGAGCGCGGTCGATGTTTTGCATCTGTTTATTCTGGGGTTTTCCGTATCCGCCCTTTTGAACGTTGTTCTGCTGGTTGAAGCGGTTCTGTCCCTGATTCTGACCCTGCTGATTTCTGCCCTGCTGGCCGTTTCTGGTATTATTGTTTGCTTTCTGATTCTGGTTCTGGGAAGCCTGCTGGTTCATGATGCTGGGATTTTTAAGTCTTTCTTCAGCTTCAGCGCGTACACGCGCAGCGATCTCAGCTCTCTTTTTGGCTTCTTCGTCAGCTTTTTTCTTGGCTTCAGCCTCAGCTTTTTCGCGGGCTTCTTTCTCTGCTTTGCGCTTTGCTTCCTCTTCGGCCTTCCTCTTGGCTTCTTCTTCGGCTCTCGCCTTTTCTTCAGCCTCCCTGCGGGCTTTTTCTTCAGCTTCCGCTTTTTCACGCTCGGCTCTCTGTTCAGGAGACTCAGGCAGTATGATAGACGTCTTGCCGGAAACATATCCGCTCAAGTCCGTTATCCGAGCCTTGTCGGTCAAATCGCTGAAAAAGATGCTTATCTCGTCAGCTTCAAGCACGGTGTTATTTCCCTTTCCGGGCATACCGAGTCCTTCAAGCATAACGGTAAGATCCCTCGGTTTGACATTTAAGTCTTTAGCTATCTGGCTTACTTTGAACATCGAATTCGATTTCACTGCCATCTGTTTAGTCATCCTTTCTGTTCGTGAGAGAAGAGTTGTTTTTTTCTATGAGTTCGTCGTGGACTTTTTTCCATGGTCCGCGGCCGGTAAATGCGAGTGAGGAACAGGAAAATCTTTTTCCTATAGCTGATGCAAGATCTTCTGAAGACATATCCGACACGATCGCTTCTGTCTTGTAAAATGCACATTTGTCCGTGATCTGCTTGAGAGTCCTTTCGGACGCATCAGAAGAGACAAGAACGAATTTTGCCCTGCCTGAACGGATGTCTCCGAGTATCCTGTCAAATCCGAAGGTGACCCCCCCGGCGGACATGCATAAACCTATATTTCCTGAAATATGTGAGGAAGCTGTACCCATCAGTCATCCTCCGATTCGGTTTCCTCGCAGTATTTTATTTCATGCTCGAGTTCATCATAGATCTCATCTGAAATCTCGCAGTCAAGAGAACGCTTCAGAGCGCCCGATTTTCTGGCTTTCTTAAAACATGCTTCTTTTTTGCATATGTATGCGCCGCGACCGGATTTCTTGCTGGTGTAATCTATGGATATCGTTCCGTCCGGAGCGCGAAGGACTCTCAGAAGACTTTTCTTCGGAAAAGCTCCCTGGCATCCGACACAGTGCCTTTCGGGCACTTTCTTTACATGATTCTGAGCCGGTTTTTTGGGTGTAGTTGCCACTTGACACCTCCTGTCTGGAGTTATCTGAGTTTAACTCCCTTTATGTCTATCTTGCATCCGGTGAGCTTGGCTGCAAGTCTTACGTTCTGTCCTTCCTTGCCGATGGCAAGAGAAAGCTGTTCGCCAACGACCGTAACTGTAGCTGTTCTTTCTCCGTCAAATTCTACTTCGAGAACCTCTGCGGGAGAAAGCGCGGAAGCTATGTATTCTTCGGGCTTTTCCGAATACTGGATTATGTCGATCTTTTCTCCGCGGAGCTCTTCTACAATCGCGTTGATTCTTGTGCCGCGGTTTCCGATGCATGCGCCTACGGGGTCAACATTCGGGTCTCTTGAGAAAACGGCGATCTTGGTTCTTGAGCCGGGTTCTCTTGCAACGCCCTTGATGAGAACGGTTCCGTCTGCAACTTCCGGGATGTCCATTTCGAACATGCGCTTGACCATTCCCGGAGCCACTCTTGAAAGATTTATGATGGGATCGTTGTCGGATCCTCTGGCGATCTCGGTTACGAAAACTCTGATCCTGTCGCCTACATAGAGCTCTTCGTCGGGAATCTGTTCGTTTCTCGGGAGAAGAATGTCTCCGAGAGCTTCCGTGTCGAGCCATACGTCGCCGGTATTGTCGTCTCTTTTTATAACGAGTGCGGAAATGACATCTTCGCGCTTTCTTTCGAATTCACGTACGATGTTGTCCTTTTCGGCTTCTCTTATGCCCTGAATGATGACCTGTTTTGCGGTCTGGGCAGAGATTCTTCCGAAATCTTTTGTCTTGATCTCGTTTTCGACTGTCGAGCCGATCTCGTATCTTCTGCTTATTTTATGTGCTTCGTCGTAAGAGATCTCGGTTCTCGGGTCGGTGACTTCGGCCACGACCGTGCGCACACGAAATACACGCACTGTTTTCTTTTCTTTATTTATGTCTATTCTAACTGAATTGGAGCCGAACTGTTTTCTATAAGCAGAGAGGAGAGCCAGTCTGATTTTTTCAAGTGTGTAATCTACCGGAATTCCCTTTGTTTTTGCAAGATCTTCAATGGCTTCGAAAAGAGCTGCGTTCATGATAATATGTACCTTTCAGAAATATTTGTGTATGTGTGTTTGCCTTACCAGTCGAAAACCGTGTGGCATTTTGCTATGGATTTAAGAGGAAAGGATCTTTCTTCTCCGTCAGGAAGGGTCACTTTCACATTGTCGCCTTCCAGTCCTTCAAGAGTCGCCCTGAGGGTCTTGCTGCCGTCGACTGCCGTGTAAAACTTGAGCTCGACATCCTCGCCTGCCATTTTTTCATAATGTTCAGGTCTCGTGAGTGGTCTCTCGACTCCGGGGGAAGACACTGCCAGCATGTACTGATCCTCTATCGGGTCAATTTCATCGAGAAGCGGATCTATTGCCCTGTGCATTTTTTCACAGTCGTCGATCGTAATGCCTTCTTCTCTGTCTGTGTCGATCGTGATCCGGAGAACCATATCTGCTCCTTCCTTGACATATTCCACATCCCATATGGAATATCCCAGTTCGTCAGCCAGCTTTTCGGCGATCTCGCGCACGGTATCGGCTACGGATTTCTGCTTCATGATTTATCCTTTCTCAAAACAAGAGAGTGGACCGTCAACGCCCACTCTCATAAAACATAATTCATCTAACTTAACCATACGCAAGTATAACACCAAACAAAGTGATTTTCAATAGCTAATTTAAGAAGATTTACATTTTTTGTCAATATTTGTTCACAAACCGGATTTAATCGTGGTTTTTTTGATCTTTTTTCTTCATAATATTCATGAAAGACATGTCGATCTCCATCTGCCGGGCAAATTCCGCAAGGCTTTCAGCCGTATAGTCGATTCCGCGGCGGAGGGCATCGGGTGAAGGAGACGAAAGATCCGGCAGTTCCGGAGGGTAATTTACGAGGGCCCCCGCCATTCCGGCGTTTTTTCCCGCCATTCCGTCTATATACCGGTCTCCGATCATGATGCTTACAGACGGATCTATCGAATTTCTTCTGCAAAGTTCCAGAAGTCCGTCCGGACACGGTTTTGCCGGAAAATTTTCATCGGCAGTCACGGCGTCCGAAAAGAAAGAGTCGAATCCGTATTCCCTGAGATACCACGACAGGGAAGAGCTGTCTCTGTGTGTGTAAAGATAGTTTTTGCCGCCCGACGACACTATTGCCGCAAGGATCCTGTAGCTGTCTGCAAACGGGAGGATCTTCGGAAAAAGCTCCTCATTTCCCGTCTTAAGACCTCTTCCTCTGAATTCGTAATAGATATCCTCCGTCATTCCCGGAAGCTTCATTATCTCGGAATATCCGACACGCATGAGTCTGTAGACACGGTCAGGGTCATTCATGGAGTCTATGCCGTGCTTCTCCATCAGATTCCATAGGACTGTAAGTTCGTGAATGTATGTGTTGAAAAGGGTGCCGTCAAAATCCCAGATGTAATTTTTGAATCTCAATGTGAATCTTCCTCCGGGTCATTTCTTTTTCTGAAGCGAGTCGATTCCCTCTCTCAGCGCCCCGGACAGGGCCTTTATGTCGTTTTCCGTGTTGTCGTGGGAAATGCTTATCCTGATCACCGAGTCTGCCGCCTCCTCAGTCAGGCCGAAAGCTTCGAGGGCTTCGCTCTTTTTTTTCGAATATGCCGAACAGGCAGAGCCGGCTGAGACGAAAATATTCCTTGATGACAGAAAATTCAGCATTGTCTCGCTCTTTATCTTCGGCAGGGTTATGCTCAGAATGTCCGGAGTGCCGTTTTTCGGAAGGTTAAATGCGATCTCGGGGCAGAGCGCGCGGAGCTCTCCGTCAAGCAAGGCCCGCAGGCTTTCGACAGCTGCCCTGTTTTTCGCAAAATCAGCGGTCTCCTCGGCTGCCGCACACGCGAAAGCCGCGATCGCTGCAAGATTTTCCGTCCCGCTTCTGAGCCCGTTCTCCTGGCCTCCGCCGGGCATAACGGCTGAGATGTTTTTGCGCTTGATTATTTCCTTTGATATATACAGCGCTCCTGCTCCACGCGGGGCATGGATCTTGTGCGAACTTACGGCAAGAGTGTCGGCGCCGAGCGAAGCCGGAGTAAATCGGATCTTTGTGAATGCCTGGACAGCGTCACAGTGTATATTCGCGTCCGGAAAACGTGATTTTATGATATCGGATGCTTTTTTTATGTCATAGAGCGCTCCGGTTTCGTTGTTTACAAGCATAAATGCGGCAAGTATGACCGGGGACTGTGCATCGTTTACGGCAGCGCGGATGTCATCTTCGGAGAGGACTCCGCCACTGGTCGGTATCCTCACGACTTTATATCCTTCTTTTTCGAGTAGCGATGCGGGACCTGATACCGAAGGGTGTTCTCCGGCGGAAATGATTACAGTTCCAAGCTGTCCGTTCGTTTCATGTCTCGTTTTTGAATGAGCGCAGCCGAGGACGGCAATATTGTTTGCTTCAGTCCCGGAGGCCGTGAACACGAGCCTGTCCTGGGTCAGACGGGGAAGCCCCAGCGAGTGAAGAACGGCTTTTCTCGATTCTTCGAGAAGCGCGGAAGCCCGTCTTCCGACGGCGTGGGCCGACGACGGATTTCCCCATGCCTCCGAAAAGGAATCGGCGGCTGCCTTCAGGGAATCGGCGGACGGCTTTGTCGTGGCCGCATTGTCGAGATAGTGGATATCCATTTTACTCACCGTATTTTATTATTTGAACTTCCATGCCGAGATCATGGAGTTTATGTCTTCCAGATGCGAATCGAACACTTCCTCAAGAGAGGTGTATGTCATAAGGTACACGACCGTGTTCTTTACACATGCGGTCTGCATGAATTTATATTTTGATTCGCCTATTGATGCTGTGTATACATATGACTTTGCATACATTCCGTCGACTGTGGCGTTTTCTTCCGATACAAGTTCAAAACTGTTGAATACGAGAGACAGATCCTTTATGTTTGCTTCCCACCATGTATCGACCGTGTCATCCGTGTGGCTCAGTTCCCATGCGGCAACGGATACCGATGACGGGTCGTTCGAACTGTAGAGAGCCATGGTGATACCGTCGGAGTCCTGTACTGTCCAGCGCTCCGGAACAAAAAAGTAATATGCGTCTATATCACGGCTTGCGATCTTCATGCCGTGAGGCACTTCGACCTCGCCTTTCTGACATCCCGTGAACACCGCCGAGGCTACAGCCGCAAGCAGGATGAGGGATATTATTCTGAATATGGATCTTTTCACTCTTACACCTCTTCCATATGTTATTTGATTCCGAATTTCATGAAGGAATATCTTTCCCTGTACACGGGGCATTCCCGGCCGTTCCATTCGTTTTCGAAAGTCCACATCTGTCTGCCGACGAGCTCAAGCTCATCCTCAACGTAGTGATGAGGACCGAGCGTGTTTCTCATTGAGCAGGTGAACTTTATCTCTATTGTGTTTTTTCCTTTTTTCAGGCAGCGTGAGAGGTCAGCCTCTCTGTTCCAGATCAGAGTGGACGCATGCTCTCCGTTGACATATATTTCTGAAACCGCGTGATTGTCGCTCAGCTTCAGATAGACGGGCATTCCGTCATCATATTCATATTCGAATTCGATATCGGCCGTTCCCGCAAAGAACGGGAAGCCTGATCTGACGAGGTCTTCCGACGATACCGTATCCGGCTTTTTCACGAGGGAGAACGGGCCCGAATACAGAACGGATCCTCTTTTTCCGTCAGTGAAGCTGCCGCTGCATTCCACCGCAAAATCACCCACAAGATATGATGATTCTATTTCGCAGTCAAAGACGAGGCAGTTCCTGAGCGCCTCGGATACTCCGCCGTACAGAACATAATAGACATAGTCGCTCTGGTGATGATGGATCTTTACCGTTATTACGTTTTCTCCCCGTTTTATGAGACCTGCTATGTCAAATGTCTTAAATGACCTGTCGAACCACCATCCGCCGTCGTCTTCTGCCTTTACACCGTTCACTTCTACCGAGTCGTAGACCGGCTCTGTGACGAATCTGAGTTTATGAGGGATATCTTTTACATTCACATGATATCTGAGCCATATATCTCCGTCATATCTCATTTTCAGAAGGAGATCCCTTACGCCCATCGTGTAGAGCGGCTTTTCATAATCCCTGCCGTTGAAGGAATACTCGGGCATGTCAAGGGTCAGAATGTTGTCGTCGGATGAATTCAGCACGGCTGTGTCGGGAACCGGGATATATTTCTCCGGGACCGAAGGCGGAGCGGCTGCAAAGTCTCCGGCATCTGAGGTCGGTGATTCTATGAGCACATGGGATTCTCCGGGTCTGAAACGGAGTAATATTCTCGAGGGATCTCCGGGTTCTGCATATACCGGCTTTTCTTCAAGTGACTCTACGTCAAGTTCTTTCCAGGATCCCCCCGGAACGGTCACTTCCACAGGGCACAGATCAGATGTTCCAGTGTTCGTCAGGTATATTATCTTTCCGTCTTCCGTGATTCTCGACATTTTTCTTATGTCGCGGACATTTTTCCCGTCCAGCGAGACAACCGCGTCTCTTGCAGCGGAAAGGTCGTCTTTCGAAATGTTTGACTTGAGAAAATCGAGCTTGCCGCAGGCTGGCTCTCCGTCGACATACGGCGGAATGCCGTCATAGAGGAACAGCTTTCCTCCGCTTTCCGAAAACTCCTTCAGCAGACGGACGGTATTTCGGTCGAGAGAATATGTGAACGGGACCACTATGATGTCATATGTGCATTTTCCGACGCGTATCCTGCCGTCTTTCACTTCCGCCATTCTTTCCATCATCCACTCATCCCCGTAGTGGTACGGGATCTGATTTTCTCCGAGGAAGCGCGACATCTCAAAGAGCTTTGTCTCGATCTCCCCGAGCGAGTATGTTTCCTTTCTGTACTTGCAGAAGGCGCCGTGGATCGGATGGATCACAAGGACCGGGGCGTATTCTTCTCCCTGCGCCAGAAGCGCGCCGAGATTTTTGAAATATTCGTCAAACGGCTTCATATATCCGTGCCAGGGGTTGTGATCTGAATAGTGCAGGGGATAGTCGGTCTTTCTCTGGCCTCTTTCCGAATAAGGATAGAGGTGCTGACACATGACGTTGACCCCGGATGCATACTGAACTTCGGCTACTCTTTTGAGTTCATTCGGCGTTACTGCCCATCCGCAGCACGCGAACATCTCGGATAATCTCTTCTTTTTCCCGAGCTGGGAGCAGGCCGAACCGAGCTGTTTGAAGGAAAGGTCATCGAGTATCTGTCTGCCGAGATAATCGACTCCCGGCATGGTTTCGTATTCGTAAAAAGGCATTACGCTGCCGGTGCACATGAGCTGGGAGTCGAGGGTGGTCTCTTCGACTGCGTGTCCCGTGAGACATACGCCGTTCTCTTCGCACCAGTCATATATTTTTTTGATAAAACCGTTTATAAAAAGCTTGTGTATAAGGTAATAATAATCGAAACGGAATTTGTCGGCGCCTTCGAAATCGTAAAAAAGCGCCGGAAGTTTATCATATATCGGATATCCGTATGTTTTTTCAAACTGCGCCGGAAGAGTGTCTGAATATGTGGTCCCCCAGCGGTAATACTGCGGCTCGTCTGTGAAGAAGCCGGGCATGGCTTTGCCTTTGCCGAAGTCGTCACTGTTTATTCTTGCCTTGTACTTTTCATGTATTTCGTTTAAGAAAAGATCCGCGATCTCCGGATTGAGAGTGTCTACGTAACTTTCGTCACGGCGCCTTGTAAGTATGAGATATTCGTCTTTTCCGGTGTCTTTTGTTACTCTCGTGAACGTTCCGTCTCCGTTTATCTCATATACCGATATGACGGAGTCGTCGTCCTCTGCAGGGAACGGGCCGTTTTTGTGCTCGATCGCAACCGCATGGTTTTTCGGATCCTTCAGCAGAGCACCGCCCCCGAATCCGCTCGGCCATCCGTTTTCGTCGTATGCCCAGGCTTCCATTCCGAGCTTTTTGGCTTCGTCTATGCAGGCGTCAATGCATTCGAACCATTCATCGGACATATATTCGGTTTCAAGCCCGCCGCGGGCATGCATGAAAAAGCCCTTCATTCCGAGATTTTTCATGTCCCTTATCTGTCTTCTGAGTTCCTCAGGCTCGAGTCTGTCGTTCCAGCTCCAGAACGGGATGCTTCCGAATGAACCCGCATCCGAGGAAATCTTATCGATGATCTTACGCATTCACGCCTCCAGCAAACAACAAAAAATACCGTGGAAATTATAGCACACATATTCTTCCTTTTCAACGACGGCGAAATGTATTCTTTTAGCGCATTTTACTGTGGTATGGCGGTCTGCCGCCTTGACGGTGCGGCGAGCGCTGGTGTATAATATATGGAAGAAATGAAAAAATAGTCTACCTTCTGAAAGGAATACATACATATGAAAA
>CACXBN010000209.1 GCA_902765885.1 uncultured Ruminococcus sp.
ACTCTACTGTCTGAATCCGAGAGACAATGAAGTTCTCGCGACACTCATAAACTGTTTCCAGGCCCCCGGCATTGCAAGCAAGATACAGTTCGGCTCCGCGTGGTGGTTCAATGATCAGAAAGACGGCATGCAGAGACAGCTCACCGCTCTTTCACAGGTATCTCTGCTCAGCAAATTTGTCGGAATGCTTACCGACAGCAGAAGTTTTCTTTCATACACAAGACATGAGTACTTCAGAAGAATACTCTGCGATATGCTCGGAACACTCATCGAAAACGGAGAATATCCGTGTGACATCGAGTTTGTAGGCGGAATCGTCAGGGATATATGCTACAACAACGCAGAGAATTATTTCAAAAAAATATAAGTAAAACACCGGAGACATCATGGGCAAACTAAGCAGTATAACAGTTATTATACCGGCATACAAGCCTGATGAGAACCTGCCCTCTGTGATCGAAGGGCTTAAAGAAACGGGCTTTACGGATTTTATTGTAGTCAATGACGGCAGCGGGCCTGATTATTCGGAAATTTTCGAAAATGTCGGAAACATCCCGGGGTGCACCCTGCTGGAACACGAAGTCAACCGCGGCAAAGGCGCGGCTCTGAAAACGGCATTCTCATACTGTGTCGAAAAAAGAAGATCCGTTCGCGGAGTTGTGACGGCAGACGCCGACGGCCAGCACAGACCGGAAGATATTTCAGGATGCGTTGAGGACATGCTCGAGAGCGGAGACATCGTGCTCGGATGCCGTGATTTCAATACCCCCGGCATTCCGAAACGCTCTGTTTTCGGAAACAAGGTCTCCTCAAAACTGTACAAGCTCTTCTACGGACTTGATCTCGGCGACACACAGACGGGGCTGAGGGCAATCCCCCAGAAATACATAAAATACCTGTCGGAGATTCCGGGAGACAGGTATGAGTACGAATCGAACATGCTGTTCGGGATATCGAAGTATTCGCTTCCGCTCTCCGAGAGGACGATAGAAACGGTTTATGAGGATGAAAACTCTTCATCCCACTTCAGGCCGCTTCACGACAGCATGAGAATATACAAAAAGCTGCTGCTTCACGGACTCGGTTCCCTCATAGCGACCGTTATCGATATAGTTATGTGGCTCCTCCTCACCGGTTTTCTGGAGAATCATTCGGTCGGGAAGGACAAGCTCTTTCTCATGATCCTTGCAGCCTGCGGAGCACGGGTGATCTCGGCACTGTTCCATTATTTCTACTCTTTCTTCGTCGTATTTGACAAAGAAGGCGGTCTCGCCTCCTTCTTCAAATATGTGCTCATAGCATTCGGCGTTCTTGCACTGCAGCTGGTGGTGCCTGCAGGGACGGGGATCATTTCGTCAAACCTGCCCGTAGCCGTCTGCATTCTGATCAAATGCGTTGTTTCGGTCATCGCATTCCCGTTTGTATTCAGGATACTGCATCTTTCGGTATTCAAAAAGACCCCGGACAGTCTGAAGGATTAACACAGGAAAATTCATATAAGGAAAAGTATACATCATGAAAAAAATTACGTTCAAGAAAGTCTATCTGGTCATACTGATACTTCTTCTCATTCTGGCCATGATAGCAGTCTTCTATGTGATGAGCCTTCTCAGAAGGTACGAAAGCACCCAGCCTGAGAAAATAGTTGAAGCCACTATAGAAGATATGAAGGATCTCGCGAAGAAAGGACAGCTCTGGTCAAGCTATTCAAAGCCGGACTCGAGCGACCAGTCCCTCAAATTCGAGAAAAAGGACCTTGCGCAGTACTACTCAGATCAGTTTGCCTCAGGTGAGGTCTCATACAAAATCAAACCCGGGGCAGGTAGCGATAATTCCTCGGTATATTCCGTTGTGACAAAAGACGGCGATCCTCTTGCAGAGATCACCCTCAACGCAGTCGGAGAGCCCGAGACCAAGCTCATCATATTCCCGTTCCAGGACTGGGAGCTAGGGAAAGTGAACATTGTCGCCGAGCCTTCCACATATACGGTGATCGCTCCCAGAGACTTCAAGGTCATGGTGAACGGCGTCGAAGCCGATATAAAATTCGCTACCCTGCAGGAGAACGGAACATACAAATATGAAATATCCGGGCTGTATTTAAAGCCTGATGTGGAGATCATATCAGATGACGGTACCCCCGCAAAATTCAATCAGTCGGAAAAGACAATAGTTGCAGAGTTCTACGATTACTCGCTTACCCTTCCGAGCACACTGACTGTCACATTGAACGGTGAGGAACACACGGGAACGGTAGTCGGGAACGGCACCGTGCTTCACGAGATAAGGACCAACAAAAAGCCTGAGGTCACGATCTCCGATGTTTTCGGAAACACTGTCACATATGAGGGCGGAAACGAACTCGACCTCACATACGGCACTCTGAAGGCATTTGACACATATTCGGTAACGGTGGACGGACTTGAAGTCCCGGAATCAGTGACAGCATCGGTGACGGATTCCGATCTTGCGGAAGTTGCGCTATACGCGGAAGGCGTTCCCGGTGTCAGGGAATACAACATATCGATACTCAAGAAAGATGCCGAGATCAAAGTCACGGATGAAGCCGGAAACCAGATTCCGGCAGATCTCACAACGCACAGCTGCGATCTCACTTCTTTGAAGACAGGGCTCGAAATTCCGAAAGGCCAAGATGACCTACGTGATTATGTATTAAATGTTGCGGAAACATGGAGTCTGTTCATGTCGGCTGACCTCGACGGATGGGCTTACGGCTTCTGGACAGTTGCCCAGCAGCTTGTTGAAGGCTCGAATCTGTACAATTTTGCACAGCAGTGGGTAAACGGTATCGACATCACATTCATAAGCTACCATACTCTTAACACTTCGCCGTTCGCCAATGAAGTGGTTACCAACTACAGGACTTACGGTGACAACGCGTTCTCAGTCGACATCAGCTTCGACAAGGACATTCATGTTACCGGAGGCGATACGATAGCGGACGGAATCAACAGTACATTCTATTTCATTAAAGAATTCAACAACTGGGGAACATACACCTGGAAACTAATTCAGATTAAGGAGATTATTGGATAATGGACAACAGCAGAAACACAATAAACTCCTCCGGAAGGATCACGGCTGACGACCTCCGCAGAAAGCTTCAGAGGCCGAGAGCTCAGTCGACCGGCACGGGTACGGCAAGAAACACATCAGCACAGAACGCATCAAGGCCGGCAGCCAACACAGCAGCCCGCCAGAAACTTTCGGATGATGTGTTCGAATACGATTTTGTGGAAAAACCTGTTTCGGACAGCGCGAAAGCAAAACCCGTTCAACCCGTTCAAAAGGAAACAGTCAGAACGGCAGCTCCCGAAAAGGTCGTCTCAAAAGGCCAGGACGACGATTTTCTCGTGTTCAATTCAGAAAGCGGAACAGCTTCGAGTCCGGCAGCAGAAAGACCTTCAGGACAGGGACAGATACTGACCCAGCGCAGGCAGGCCATAGCAAATGCCATAGCGGGCGAGAGAAGAGCTCAGCCACAGCAGTCGGCATCAAGACCGGCCCCCAGAAACACAAACCAGCGTCCGGTTCAGTCAATTCGCAGAGCGCCGGTTCAGCAATCAGGCGGAAACAGACCGACTTCCCTGCCGCAGAAGAAGAGCAAAGAGAGCTCAACCGGCAAAAAGATCGTAAAAAACATTCTGAGAGTTCTCCTTGTCATTCTGACAGTCATAGTCGTATTTGCGGCAGTGGTCCTTGTATCTCTCAAACTGATCTGCTCAAACATCTCACCCGCAGCCAAGAACATGTTTGTTACGACGATACTTGAAACGGGACAGCTAAAATTCCTGGCTTCATGGTTCGTCTCACAGGAAGAGATCAATCAGATCGTTGCTCAGAACAAAATGGAAGATTTCGACCGTGAGATCGATGACTCACTCATCAATATCGGCTCCAAGGGAAGCATAGTCGCAGGCCAGACGGAGACCGGCGAAGAAGAAGACATTCAGGTCATCGAGATCTCCGGCACTACTTATTATGCAAACCTCATCATAGTCAAGGATCCGTCCAGAGTCAGCGTGGCTACCATATACCCATGGAGAGACGTCGGTGTGACACTCGACAAACTCGTCAAGGACAGCGGGGCTATAGGCGGTATCAACGGAGGTCTTTACAACTCGTACAACAACTCCGGAGGAAGCGCTTACGGAGTGGTCGTGTCTAACGGAGAGATCCAGATGAACGAACCGAACCAGTGGCCGGGCCTTGTGCTTATCGGACTGACCGAAGACAATATCCTCCAGATCATAAACATTGAAGGCATGTCACCTGAAGACGTTGAATACATGATCAAGGACAAGAAGATCCGTGACGCCGTAACGTTCCAGGAAGAAAGTTCCGACTCCAACAACCACTTCGTACAGCTCATCCTTAACGGTGAAGCCAGAGAAATGGGAGGAAAAGGAAGCGGACTGAATCCCAGAACGGTTATTGGTCAGAGAGCTGACGGAGCTATATTGATGCTGGTAACTGACGGAAGAGGAAAAGGAGGACACCTTGGTGCATCCGCATCCGATCTTGTCAATATCATGCTTGAATACGGTGCCGTAAATGCCGCAAACCTTGACGGCGGATCGTCATCATGCATGTATTACAATGATGAATGGCTCATGACAAGCGTAACATTCTACTATTCAAACGCTTCATGGAACCTGCCGCTTGCTTTCGTAATTAAATAACAGACAAAGGACGTACTTCCGGTATCATGATTTCCGGCCGTGCGTCCTTTATTTTTTCTTATTCTTTTCTGTATGCTGTCGTTCACCGTACGGTCAGG
>CACXBN010000210.1 GCA_902765885.1 uncultured Ruminococcus sp.
GCTGTTCAAGAAGTACAACGAGCGCGACGTGCAGGTGGAGATGCAGATACAGGACCGCCTGCGCAATTACCCCGTCCCGGATTTCGTGTGGGACGAGTACCACCTCGACCAGGAAGTCAACGACCGCGGCATCATGATCGACCAGGACATGGTGCGCGAGGCGCTGCGGATAGACGAGCTTTCCAAGACCGACCTGACCGCCAGAATGAAGAAAAAGACCGGGCTGGACAATCCCAACTCGGTCGTGCAGATGAAGGACTACCTTGCCGAAAACGGCATGGAGGTGGAAAGCCTGGGCAAGAAAGATGTGGCCGCGATGATCAGGACCGCCCCGGACAATCTGGCGGAGGTGCTGTCCCTCCGGCTCCAGCTTGCCAAGAGCAGCGTCCGCAAGTACCAGGCGATGCAAAACGCCGTGTGCGCAGACGGCAGGTGCCACGGGATGTTCCAGTTCTACGGCGCGAACCGCTCCGGGCGGTGGGCCGGCAGGCTGATCCAATTGCAGAACCTTCCGCAGAACCATATGGACGATCTTGCGCAGGCGCGGGAACTGGTGAAGGCCGGCGACTACGAAATGCTGGACATGCTGTACGACTCCGTCCCGGGTGTCCTGTCAGAACTGATCCGCACAGCCTTTGTGCCGCGCCCGGGCTTCAAGTTCGTCGTGAGCGACTTCTCCGCCATCGAAGCCAGGGTGCTGTCGCACCTCGCCGGGGAGAAGTGGCGGGCTGAGGTCTTCCATAATGGCCGGGACATCTACTGCGAGAGCGCCAGCAGGATGTTTGGCGTCCCGGTCGAGAAGCACGGCGTGAATTCCCACTTAAGGCAGAAGGGCAAAATTGCCGAGCTGGCGTTGGGCTACGGCGGCTCCGTCGGCGCGCTGAAAGCGATGGGCGCCCTGGACATGGGGCTTGCCGAGGAGGAGCTTCAGCCCCTGGTTTCCATGTGGCGCGAGTCCAATCCCAACATCACAGCGTACTGGTGGGCGGTCGATGAAGCCGTCAAGACCGCCATCGAACTGCGCATTCCGCAGAAGGTCGGCATGGTGCGGTTCGAGGTGCGCAGCGGGATGCTGTTCATCACGCTTCCGTCAGGAAGGAAACTGGCCTACGTGAAGCCCCGGATCGGCGAGAACAAGTTCGGCGGCGAGTCCGTCACCTACATGGGTATCGACGCCCAGAAGAAGTGGAACCGTATCGAATCCTACGGTCCGAAGTTCGTGGAGAACATCGTCCAGGCCGTCAGCCGGGACATCCTGGCCTACGCCATGCGGACGCTGTCCCACTGCTTTATCTGCGGTCATGTGCATGACGAACTGATCATCGAAGCCAGCCGTGACGTGTCCCTGCAGGCGGTCTGCGACCAGATGGGGAGGACACCTCCGTGGATTCCCGGCATCGAGTTACGGGCTGATGGGTACGAGTGCGGGTTCTACAAGAAGGATTAGCATCTTTTGACCGACCATCCATGTGCTTCTATGTCATGAAAAGACTATCTGGTAATAATAAATACAAACAAATATCACAAAAAACCGTTGATTTTTTGCTCTGAGAGGAGTATGATAAATAAGTTGTAGTATGTCAACTTCGACTTCGATGGGTTAACGAGGTGAAATGATGAGCGAACGGATCGATGATAATTATATCGGAATAGAAGAAGCTGCCGAATATCTGGGGATTAAACCGGTCACTCTACGCAAGTGGTTAAAACAAAAACCAGATCTTCCCCGCCATCAAATCGGAAAGCTGTGGAAATTCAAACGTTCTGAATTAGATGCCTGGGTGAATAGCGGCAAGAGCGCCCATTAATTATAGAAAGGCAAAGAAATATGCTGAGTCAATCGAACCCAACAGTTCTTGACGAATCTTTTATCATTAATCAGTTGACGGAGTATTTCTCGAAAATCCGCATTGTGGACGGCTCCATTGATAAAGATGCGTTACTAAAAGAACTCAAAGAGTATTACCATAAAAAGTTTAGTCAGCCGGAATATTCTCATGCAGAATACGAATTCATTGATCTGTTCTGTGGTGCAGGCGGTCTTTCTGTCGGTTTAGAGCAAGAAGGCTTTCGTCCTATCATTGCAACCGATAAAGACAGATCCGCCATTTTGACGTATCGCTTTAACCGCCCTTGGCTGACTGATGAAAACATCATTCACGAAGATATCCGGAAGCTCGTTCATCAGGATATTTTTCCGCATGTTCCATTGATTGTTGGCGGACCGACATGCCAAGGATTTAGTGTCGTTAACAAGCACAAGAAGGAAAACGATGAACGCAATGAGCTATATAAATTCTACGTTCATTCGGTGGATCAATCAAAACCGGACATTTTCCTGATGGAGAACGTCGAAGGTATTCTGCGCCTTTATGATGAGATCGAAGAAGACTTTCATGCCATCGGCTATATCACCTGCACACCCTTGGTATTGAATGCAAAGGACTTTGGATTTCCCCAGAGCAGGAAACGTGCTTTCATTCTCGGAATCAATAACCGATATAGCGAAATTGCGGGCGATTTATATAGAGTTTTTTCTCAAACAATTAACGCTCACCTTAATGAGTATCATTTCACCTTGGGAGACGCGATTTTAGATTTGCCCGCAATAACGGCAAAAACAGCAAAAAATGCAACATACACCGAGTCCAGGCAGTGGGGTTATACATTTGGAGGTTTCATTGACGCTCAGTCCCGATATGCAAGACTCGTTAATCGTGGACTGCCGGAGCGCCTCCCGCTCCTTAACCACAGAAGCAAATTCAATAATGATCGAGACATCCAGATTTTCAGTTTACTAAGACCGGGTGAAAAATCTGATGCCGAAAGCATCCAAGAAATCAATCCTTACAAAAATCGTGCAGATATTTTCCGGGACAAATTCGACAAACTACTTGCTGATGAGCCCTGCAAAGCAATTACAGCCCATATGTACTATGACTGTAATATGTACATCCATCCTACGCAGGCACGTGGGCTTTCGCCACGAGAAGCTGCGAGAGTTCAAGGTTTTCCAGATGACTACTTATTCCTCGGATCTCCTAACGAGTGGTATCGACAGATTGGTAATGCTGTCAGCCCTTTGATGGCCCGGGTATTGGCGGATGGACTAAAGCAAGTATTAGAGAGGATTAACAGAGCATGACGACCATAAGGTTTTTTGATTGTTTTGCTGGGATTGGTGGCTTCTATCAAGGGGCAAAACAGATCAACAACGATGAGTATCAGTTTCAGCACGTTGCATACTGTGAAATTGATAATGCGGCCCAAAGATTCTATAAGTCTGCCTGTGTCACGGACGGTGTTCAGTTTATTTCTGATGTAAAAGATATCAGAACGAACAAAAACCGTGACGGTATTGTTGTCACCGACTTTGACATGTTGTTCGCAGGCTTCCCCTGTCAGTCGTTCTCTAACGTCGGTTACAGAAAAGGATTTGATGATCCCCGTGGCCAGTTATTCTTCTATATCTTGGATATGCTCGATTTCTACAGACCTAAGTACTTTGTTCTGGAGAATGTTCAGAAAATCCATACCATAAAGAATGGTAGCCTTCTCTCCGAAATGAAGCAGGCTTTGCAAGAGATAGGAAATGGGTATGTTTTGCACACCTGGGATCTTCTGGCCTCAGATTATGGGCTCCCACAGAAACGAAATCGCATTTTCTTCTGTGGAATTCGAAGTGACTTGTCGGAACCTAAGGCTATCCCCGTCCCTCCTGTAGTGGATCTATCTCAAGCCAAGTATCCAACAACCTGGCATCTTCTCGAGAAAGGAAGCGTGGATCCGAAGCATCAAATCCCGCAGGGATCACGAAAAACAATACTGACAAAGCCTTCAAACTGGGAAGGCGATGTTAATATTGATAATCCTATTGCGCGTCCACTCACAGCAACAATGTCAAAATGGCATCGTGCTAATCAGGATAACTATTTCAGCGATAGTTATATTCGCGGAAGCGATCCTTACAGCCGTCCTGTAGTTGATCTGGACACAGAACCGATAAGAAGGATAACGCCTCTTGAGGGGTATCGGCTTCAAGGATTTCCCGATAGCTATGCCGAAATTGCTAAACAGTTGAATCTTTCATACTCGGCACAATACAAGCTGATTGGTAATGCGCTCCCGGTGGACTTGGCAAAATCCGCGATTAAACATTTTTTGGACAACTATCTTGTCAAAGAATA
>CACXBN010000211.1 GCA_902765885.1 uncultured Ruminococcus sp.
ACTTTGGAGGAAAACAATTCATTTCTAATATTGATTAAAAAAGGAGATTTTTGTATAATGTCTGTAATATTGAAATTTGTGCCAAACAGACGTCAAGGCGGTAGAATGGATAAGGAAATCAACAGTTATGATTACTCTTCGCAGTCCCTGGCCTATCTCGGGGATTGCGTGTATGAGCTGTATGTTCGTGAGAGACTTGTCAAAAAACATGCAAAAAGGCCGAGCATAGAAGCTCTTGGGTTTGTGACAGCTCACGTTCAAAGTGAAGTGGTGGAAAAAATCGTTCCTATGCTGAGTGAGGAAGAAGCCGATATATACAGACGCGGCAGAAACATCGGACACACAAGTGTTCCGAAATCGAGCACCCCCACGGAATACAGACGTGCCACGGGACTTGAGACCCTTTTCGGATGGCTTTATCTTTCCGGAAAAAACGAACGCATCAGAGAACTCTTCGACGCGGCTTTCTGCGATGATGCGTTTACCGAAAAAACAGAGTGTGAGGATTAATATATGAAAAATATAGCGATAATTGGTTATGGTGTCGTTGGAGGCGGAATCACCGAGGTATTGGAGAAAAACCGTGAGAATATCAAAAAAATCGCAGGAGACGACGTGTTTGTAAAACATATTCTCGATCTGAGAGATTTTCCGGATTCCCCGTATGCGGACAGAATAACTCATGACATCGGAACCATACTGTCAGATCCGGAAGTAATGGTAGTATGCGAGACTATGGGCGGATCTCATCCTGCCCTTGAGTTCTCGCTGAAGTGCATGGAAGCCGGCAAAAGCGTAGTGACTTCGAACAAGGAAGTCGTGGCAAACTTCGGTGACGTCCTGCTTGAGTGTGCGGAAAAGAACGGCGTCTCGTATATGTTCGAGGCCAGCGTGGGCGGCGGAATACCGCTGATACGTTCGCTGAACACATCCTTGGCCGGTGATACCGTTACCGAGATAAAAGGAATCGTAAACGGAACGACCAACTATATCCTTACGAAAATGAAAAAAGAAGGAATGTCATTTGAGTCAGCTCTGAAGGATGCCCAGGATCAGGGATATGCAGAAAGGGATCCTTCAGCTGATATTGATGCCATAGATGCAAAAAGAAAGATCATTATTCTCACGGCTCTTGCGAGTGGGAAGCTGCTGCCCGACGATGCAGTATATGCCGGAGGAATCGGGCATATATCCCTTGTTGACATAAAAACAGCAGATGTTTACAAATCGGAAATCAAACTGATTGCATTTTCAGAAATCAGAGACGGGAAAATATGCGCATACGCATGTCCTGCCATGGTGCCCCGCACCGATCTGTTGTCCGGTATCGACGGCGTATACAACGCGATCTCCGTAAACAGTGATGTTACGGGAGATGTCGTGTTCTACGGAAGGGGAGCCGGGAGAATGCCTACGGCAGGAGCCGTGATGGCTGATGTTTGCGCCGTTTTGTCAGGTGCTGCTGAAAAGGAAAATGTCCCCGCTTTTGAAAAAATCGGCAGATCCGACCCGGCCGTTGCATTGTTTGAAGATAAAAAAGCAAGATTCCATGTCAGATTTGACGTGCGTCACGAAGTGGTTGAAAAGTACCTGTCCGAAAAATGTCTGGAATTCAAAATTACGGGATTTTTCGACACAAGAACAGAGGCAGTGATCAAAGATATATCCCTCAGAGAGATACATGAGATCTCGCCCGATGCGGCTGCAATTATTATGCTTTAAATATAAATGAAAAAGAGAAAAAACCCGAGACGGCTTTATGCCGTGAATCGGGTTTTTCTCTTTTTGGTAAGAAGAAAGTAAGTATAGACAAATTATTTTTTGATATACTGGATTATTATTTCCTCGAGAACCTCGATTTCCAGTATATCTCCAGGTTTGTCATCTGAAATTATTTCGCCTCTCAGTATTTTCTGAGAAAGCGCCATCATTGCATGATTGGCCGTGTTGTAGAAAACAAGCGGGTCTATGTCATCTCTGACACTTCCGTCTTCAACGCCTCTTTTGAATGATTCGTAAAACACGGGGTAAAAATCATGTATGCTGGTTTCGTATCCTGCAAGCATTTCCTTTGGAATGCTCTTCCTTATGACATAAGCATCAAAATCACCGATAAATCTTATGAAATTGGTGTGATCCTTTATGACCTTAAGAAAAGAATGGTAGAGTGCATACAACTGATCGTATCCGTTTCTGCATTTAAACTCTGTTGAACTGTAGTCATTTTCGACCAGTCTTCTCAGATCCTGCCACAAAAGTATTCCGGCTTTTACGACAAGTGCCTCTTTTGTACCGAAATATCTGTAGACTGTCGCAACGCCTGTCTGTGATGCATCGGCAACGTCAGTCATTTTGACAGCCTCTATGCCGTTGTTCAGAAAAAGTTCGGCAGCGACGTACGCAATTGTATTCTCCCTTAAATTTTTGAAATTATCTGCCTTTCCTTTTATCTCCATGTTGACATTGACCGTCCTTTATGGTAGACTATGTTCGGACGTGATAGATGGACTATCAAAATGATATATCATCTATCAACAGCCTTATTATACCACACCCTGCACTTAATGTCAAACAAATCGGAGTATGTTGTATGGAAAAATCTAAAATTATTTTCGGTAACGAGATAGACAATGCTTCCTACAAAAAAGCATGTAAAACTCAGGAAAAAAGCAGGAAAAAGTATGGCGATGACAGTAGGGTCAATTATGTTTTCAGAGAAGAAGAAAATGAAACACTGAAAAATATAGGCGTAAAAAACCTGAGACTCTCTGACAAGCCTGATACTCATTTTGACGAATCATCTCTTATAGTCGGAAACATCAGAATGGGTTATGGCCACTACAGAATTTCCATAGCCATAGCCTCAGCAGCACATGCTCTGGGATACACACCATACTGGCTTGATCTGAACTCGTATCCGGAGTCAACCGCCACAAAAATTATAGCTGCCCAGAATGATTTATATTCTCTCGGCTCCAGAATTTCGCAGAAGTCAAAGGCTTTCAACAAATTCGTCTGGGAGCCCATCAATTACGAGGGATTCAGGAAGCTGACATACAATGCTCCTGATCAGAAAAATGCAGAACTCATGGTTCCGCTTCTGAGAAACATTCCGAAAAACATACCGTATATAGCAACCCATGCGTGGCCAGCCCAGGCAGCAGTGCATGCCGGATTTGAGAAAGTGGTAAATGCTATCCCGGACAACTGGCCTATGGCTCTTCACCTGGCGGAGGGAAGCATACACACTGTCCAGACCGCGAACGCTTACCTTGGATACAAGATGCTTCACGGCATGGATAAGAAGAGAACTCTGAAACCGATGCCGGAGGGAAGTATCGTAGACGTAGGACACTATATAGACCACGAGCTTGTTTCCAATATAGAAAAAGACTGTGAAGCCAGACTGAAAAGAGCAAAAAACGGCGCTCCAAGGCGTTTCCTGCTTACAATCGGCGGAGCAGGAGCACAGCAGACATTGTTCGAGGACATAATCAAATTCCTCATTCCATATGTAAAGGAAAACAAGGCTGCACTCCTTATAAACGCAGGGGATCACAGAAACGTGTGGGACTCCATGGAAAAGAATATTCCCGAGCTCAAGGGACTTTTCACTGCCCATTTCAACTGTTATGAAGAATCGAGAAAATTCGTGGAGCAGACAGAAGATATCCGCGGAATACATGTGTTCTGCGAAAAGGAAATATTCCCGGCTGTATATATAACGAATCTGCTTCTCAGAGTCTGTGATTTCGTCGCTACAAAGCCGAGTGAACTCGCATTTTATCCGACACCGAAACTTATGATCCACAGAGTCGGCGGACATGAAATGTGGGGAGCAATTCATACGGCTGAAGTCGGTGACGGCACATATGAATGTGACAAGACCGAGGATGCACTTGCCATGATCAGGGAAATGACCGAATCTGACGAGATACTGAGATTTATGTGCTCAAATATTGTCAGAGCCAAGAACGCCGGACTCTATAACGGAGCCTATGAAGCTGTCAAAATAGCATTCGGTAAGTGACCGATGCAAAAATAATATATTTAAATAACGGAGAGGACTTTAACAATGGAAAAGAAAAAACCGATTACCAATAAGGTATTGTGGATTTTCGCCATCGGACAGTTTGGCTGGAGCCTTCTGTCGGGAATAGTTTCCACATGGCTTGTTCACTTATATACCGGCGCACCGGAAAATGTCGGCGACACCAACGGTATTTTCAGAGAATTCATTACGCAAAACCCCATTCTTGCATCTCTCACATTATTCGGACTCATCACGGCAGTTGGCCGTATATTTGACGCTGTAACGGACCCGCTGGTTGCAAGCTGGTCTGACAGGGCAAAATTCAAAGGCGGACGAAGGATTCCGTTCATGAAGGTGATCGCGATTCCTTTTGCGCTTGTAACAGCAGCAGTGTTCATCGTACCACAGTTCTCCGGCCAGGAAGTTCTTAATGATGTTCTCATCTTTGTACTTCTCATGCTCTTCTATCTGTTCATGACAATATACTGCACACCTTACAATGCTCTCATTGCAGAACTCGGTGATACACAGAAGAACAGAATCAATGTATCCACATATATTTCGTTTACATATATAGCAGGTTTCTCTCTTGCAACACTGATTCCTTCCATCGCAGGCCCGCTCCAGGGTATAGCAGGCAGTCAGGAAAATGCCATCCGTCTTGCGATTGGCATCATGTGCATCGTAGCATGCGTGGCAATGCTTATTCCTGCCCTTTACATAAAAGAAAGAGACTACCTTGAAGCAAAACCGGTCAAGTCACCTGTTTTCAAATCACTCATTAAGACATACGGTAACGGACAATTCAGAAGATTTGTGTATTCCGATGTCATTTACTTCTTTGCAGTGACACTTTTCCAGACCGGACTTGCCGACTATGAAACCAAACTCATGGGTATAGATTCTTCATACACCTTCCTTCTTACAGTGCTTATGACGGTCATAAGTCTTATGCTTTACCCGGTAGTAAACAAACTCGCTCCGAAGCTCGGAAAGAAAAAGATAATAGTTACCGGATTCTTTGCATATTCAGTAGTATTCCTGCTTACGTCTCTCTGCGGACAGGGCCTTGCATGGGGAATCATTATCGCAGTCTGCGCAGGTATTCCGATGGCGATTCTCGGTATCCTTCCACAGGCTTGCGTAGCCGATGTTTCGGAACTCAACACCCTTGAAACGGGAGAAGATCGCAGCGGCATGTTCTTTGCTGCCCGTACATTCGCAATGAAGCTGGGCCAGGCACTTTCAATGCTCGTTTATACTTCAATCACCGTTTCAAAGATGGTTGAGGGAAAAGCGGTAGTTGAGCCGATGCAGTACAGAATCACAGCAATAATCGCAACAGTTGCATGCCTGCTTGGTGCTATCATATTCCTCTTCTACGGAGAAAAGAAAATCCTCTCCAAGATTGAAGATTTGAAGGCGAAAAAGGCTGAAAAAGAAGCAGAGGTAAAGGCGTGAAGATTCCCGAGCTCATCGAT
>CACXBN010000212.1 GCA_902765885.1 uncultured Ruminococcus sp.
AAAACCACATAGACGGTGTATTCAACATTACCAGTCTTAACAGTGAGTTTAGCTTTGATGAAGTTTCACGGGCATTTTCATTATTGGAAAAAAGACGTATTCTCACAAATAACAGCGACGAGGTGTTCGATGAATACGTTCGGTCTATCAGAAACAATAAAACCAAAAACATCTCTCTGGAAGACCTGATAAAAAGCAAAAAAAGATAATTAATCATAAACTGAGGTTAACAATGGAAAAGAAGAAAATCGATTTTGATGAATTAATGGAAAAAGAAAAAGATCAGGACGATATCTCGGGACCTGATATAATTGAAGCTGCAGATTTTTCAACATACGATAATCAGCTTGATAAAATATACGAATCCCTTAAGAACGACAGTGTTGAAGTCAATGGATATGCCGAGACAGCAGATCCTTCAGCTTTTGTTCAGGATAATTCAGTTCCGGAACTTGATGACAACTCGGATATAGATAAGTACCTTAGCGATGAAGGCGTTTCTGTAGATGATCCGGTCAGAATGTATTTAAAAGATATAGGTAAAATACCTCTGCTTGATCCTGACAGGGAAATGATGCTTGCCGAAAAAGTCTCCGACGGAGATGAAAGTGCAAAAAATGAACTGATTGAATCAAACCTGAGACTGGTTGTAAGTATAGCTAAAAAATATGTAGGAAAGGGAATGTATTTCCTTGATCTGATCCAGGAAGGCAATCTCGGACTTATAAAAGCAGTCGAAAAATTTGATCATACAAAAGGCTATAAATTTTCAACTTATGCAACATGGTGGATCAGACAGGCTATAACGAGAGCTATTGCTGACCAGGCAAGGACTATCAGAATACCTGTTCACATGGTAGAAACAATCCACAGAGTCTCCAGAACATCGAGACAGCTTCTGCAGGAATACGGAAGAGAGCCTACAGTCGATGAAATTGCTGAAAGACTGGGAATGAGTTCAGATAAAGTAAGAGAAATAATGAAGACAGCTCAGGAGCCTGTTTCACTTGAAACTCCTATAGGTGAAGAAGACGACAGCCACCTCGGAGATTTTCTCCCCGATGAAACAACGCCAACACCCGCTGAAGCAGTTTCCTATCAATTGCTGCGCGAACAGCTTAATAAAGTTCTTCACACTCTGACAGAGAGGGAAGAAAAAGTAATAAAGCTTCGTTTCGGACTTGATGACGGTCGTCCCAGAACCCTTGAAGAGGTAGGAAAAGAATTCAATATCACCAGAGAAAGAATCCGTCAGATCGAAGCTAAAGCTCTCAGAAAACTAAAGCATCAGAGCAGATCGAAAGTTCTTAAAGGATTTTTAAGCGATTTGGATTAATTGATTTAATATCGCTGCATTACGCAATACTATATTCCACAAACAAATAAAATTGTATTTCTTTATAATATTGAAAGGAGCTGCACAGGATTACCATTAAGTCCCGTGCTGATAGTATATAAAGCGAAATGATGCCCAAAGATGACTATTATCTTGATGAAGATAATTCAAATGAAATGAATAATATATCTTTAAACAACTACGGTTTTTCCGATGAAGCTGAAGATGTATTTTATGATATTCCTTCCACTGTAGATGAAATAGAAATGCCGGCTCCGGAAGATGTTGCGGGACTCGAGTACTCTGAGGAAATTGAAATCATCAGTGATGACCTTAAATCAATGAACTCTGCTGATGATATGGAAAAAGCGCTTGAACAGGAAGGACTTCCGGTCGATGATCCGGTACGCATGTATCTGAAAGAAATAGGGAATATCCCGCTTCTCAGTGTTGAAGAGGAAAGCGAGTACGCAAAAAAGATAAAAACCGGAGATGAGTTTGCCAAAAGCAAACTTATTGAATCCAATCTCAGACTTGTGGTAAGTATCGCAAAGAGATATGTTGGAAGAGGTATAAGTTTTCTTGACCTTATTCAGGAAGGTAATCTCGGACTCATGAAAGCCGTAGAAAAATTTGATTACACCCTTGGATATAAATTTTCAACTTATGCAACATGGTGGATCAGACAGGCTATTTCAAGAGCCATTGCAGATCAGTCCAGAACAATAAGAATTCCGGTTCATATGGTCGAAACAATACACAAAGTTGCAAAAGCACAGACCAAGCTTATGCAAAATCTGGGAAGAGAAGCTACAAATAAGGAAATCGCCGAAGAACTTGGAATGACCGAAGATAAAGTTCGTGAAATAATTAAAATATCTCAGGAACCCATATCACTTGAAACTCCAATCGGTGATACAGATGAAAGCCATATAGGTGATTTTATCCCCGATGATAAAAACCCGACTCCTGTCGAAGTAGCATCTCATCAATTCATGAAAGAGCAGCTGTACGAAGTTCTTAAAACTCTTACAAAAAGAGAAGAAACCATCCTTAAAATGAGATTCGGACTTGAAGATGGAAAACCGAAAACCCTTGAGGAAGTAGGAAAAGAATTCAATATCACCAGAGAAAGAATCCGTCAGATTGAGGCAAAAGCGATACGAAAACTAAGACAGCCTGGAAAGTCAAAACAGCTCAAGGATTATCTCGAATAATATAACTAATTTTTCGTTTTATATCCTCAAAATTATTGACATAACTTCATCTTTGGTGTAATATAAACTAAATAGTAGTTTGAAGTTAACAGTCTATTTTATGATATCAGTTCAACGGAGGTAACTCTATGATAAAAAAGATAATTTGCGGAATAATAGTTTTCGTGATTATTATGTCTGCACTCGTTGGATGTTCTGAGGAAAAAACCGGTGAAGAAACCGCAGACACAGAAACATCAACCAGGACTGCAATGACATTGTCATTATGGATGCCTACAGATGACAGCACAACCGAAGAAGCCAAAAAGCTAGTGGAAAATGCTATCAATGTTCTGACTCAGGCAAAATATAATACCGCTATCGAGTTACATCTTATTCCGAGATCTGAATATCAGGAAACAATAGATGCAAAGCTTGAAGAAGTAGATAAAGCTAATGTCGAAAAACAAGCTGCTGAAGAAGCAAGAAGAAGAGAACTGAAAAACCAGAAAAACAACAGTACCCAGTCTACTGAAGAAACCGAAGATACCGCAGTGGAAACCGTAATTAATGAATACGGTATTTCCGTTACATCATATCCTGAAGTTTCTCCAACACAGCTTGATATTTTCTTTGTTTCAGGATTCGATAAATATTCTGAATATGCATATTCGAATATGTCACAGTCAGTTGACAGTGAATTAAGCGGCACTTCCAAGATACTCAGATCATATATTTACCCGACTTTTATTAATGCTATATATGATTTCGGAACATTTGCAATTCCGAACAACCATCCTGCCGGAAAATATCAGTATTTCCTTGTTAATAAGTCTTTGATGGAAGAATATGATTATAACCTTAAGGAAGTAACATCTCTTCTTAGATCGAAGAACTTCATTATCGATGTCGGTAACCACCATCTTGATGATGTCGTGCCACTGCTCGGACCTGTTGATTCCAGCGGCATGGTTTACTGGGGAACATCTGCAGGATCAGAAGAATGGTCACTTATAAGTGCTCAGATAACTGATCAAAGTACATATAAAGAACCGACTCCTCCGTCAGCCACACTTGACAACGCAGTATACATCAACACTTTAAAATTCATGAAAGAACTTGAATCTTACGGTTATGTAGGAGACGGTACTCTCAAGGAAGGTCAGAGATTCGCTGTAGGCGTCATTACCGCCGATGAAGAAACCATCAAAGAATATGAAGATGATTATTACATCAGCGTATATGCTAAGCCAGTCATCTCAGAAGATGATATATACAATTCGATGTTCGCCGTTTGTCAATATTCCAAGAGCCTTTCAAGATCCATGGAAATAATCACATATCTGAATACGGAAACAGAATTAAGGACCATTCTCCAGTATGGTGTTGAAGGTGTGCACTGGAAATATGACGAAGAAACAGGTAATACAACCATAAAGATCCTCAATGATGATTATAAGATGGATATAAATGAAACAGGTAATGTTTTCATGACATATCCCGGCGAAGATATGCCTCTCGAATACTGGGAGACTTATAAAGAACACAACGTAAACGCTGTATCATCACCCTTCATGAAAATGCCGAGTTACATAGATGATGAGAATGAAGAAGCTATAGAAGAACTTTTAAAACTCAATAAAGAAGTAAAAGCAAGAATTGATGCCGCTTCATTCAGCGAACTCAACAGTGTTATCTCGGAAATCAAGCAGGAACTTGCTGATAACGAAGCATATAATATGCTGATAGACGAAGAAAATGAACACTCTATAGTTTACAAATATGTTGAGTGGCAGGAAAGCACATATTAATTAATGGAACATAAAAGAAGCACCTTGCTTAATTTTAGGCAGGGTGCTTTGTATTGATTATCTGGTCAAATAATCACTTGTATCTTGAAGATTTGAAAATTTATTTTGTCTCAGAATCTCATACACTGCTATCGCAACAGAATTGGATAGATTGAGACTTCTTTTATTTTCGAGCATTGGTATTCTCACACATCTGTCTATATGCTCATTAAGAAACGTTTCAGGAAGTCCTTTCGTTTCTTTTCCGAAAAATATAAATACTGGATATTCATATTTTACATCGGTATAACACCTCGGAGATTTTGTTGAAAAACAATAATAACTGACGCCTCTGTTTTTCTCAAAAAATTCATCCATATTTTCGTAATAAGTTATGTCAAGTGTGTCCCAGTAATCAAGTCCAGCGCGTTTAAGCTTTCTGTCGTCAATCTCAAATCCCATTGGTTTGATAATATGAAGCGCAGAATCAGTCGCGGAACATGTCCTTGCTATATTACCCGTATTCTGTGGAATTTCGGGTTCCACTAATACTATATTGATATTTTTCATTTATTTTCTCTTTGAAACTTTAAATTTTCCGTAATTATACATCCCATATTGTTTTTAATCAATATTTTTACAATTTCATCAACAATATACTTCTTAATTATAGTATAATAACTTGATATTTATTTTAGGAGCCTTTTGTAATGAGCATTTTTACAAGCATATTCGGAACATACAGTGACAGACAGATAAAAAAGATAACACCTATATTAAAATCTGTAAATTCTCTTGCGGATAAATACAAATCCATGTCTGATGCTGAAATGAGACAGCAGACCGATATTTTCAAAAAAAGATTATCTTCAGGAGAAAGTCTTGAAGACATAATGCCCGAAGCTTATGCATGTGTAAGGGAGGCTTCTGACAGAATTCTGGGAAAAAGACCTTTTGATGTCCAGATTCTTGGCGGAATACTTCTTCATCAGGGAAGAATAACGGAAATGAAAACCGGTGAAGGTAAAACCATTGTAGCTGTTCTTCCTTCATATCTGAATGCTCTGAGTGAAAAAGGCGTACATGTAGTTACGGTAAACGACTACCTTGCAAAACTTGGTGCAGAAGAAATGGGAAGAATTCATGAATATCTCGGCCTCAAAACAGGTATCATTCTTCACGGCCAGTCCAGAAAAGAAAAGCAGGATGCATACAATTCTGATATAACCTACGGCACGAACAATGAATTCGGATTCGACTATCTTCGTGACAATATGGTCATATATAAAGAAGACAGAACCCAGAGAGGCCACCATTTTGCCATCGTTGACGAGGTCGACTCAATTCTTATCGATGAAGCAAGAACACCTCTTATTATCTCAGGTCAGGGCGCTGATGTCGACCTTCTTTATGATATGACAGACCGTTTTGTAAAAAATCTGAGAAAATTCGTTATAAAAGAAAAAGATAAAAAAGAAGAATACGATGACGTTGATGCCGATTATATTGTAGATGAAAAAGCTAAATCAACTACTTTGACTGCAAGCGGTGTTGAAAAAGCGGAAAAGTTTTTTGGTATATCGAATTTCTCTGATCCCGAAAATGCTGATATATCCCACCATGTATACCAGGCGCTGAAGGCATATGGTATTATGCACAGAGACACTGATTACGTCGTAAAAAACGATGAAGTTCTTATCGTTGATACATTCACCGGAAGAATTATGCCCGGAAGAAGATATTCTGACGGACTTCATCAGGCAATTGAAGCAAAAGAAGGCGTAAAAATACAGAAAGAAAACAGAACAATTGCAACAATAACATTCCAGAACTATTTCAGAATGTATCATAAGCTTTCAGGTATGACCGGTACGGCATTATCTGAAGAAAACGAGTTCAGAGAAATATACAATCTTGACGTCGTAGAAGTTCCTACCAATAAACCTATGATAAGAATTGACTATCCGGATGTAGTATATAAGACCAAAAACGCAAAAGATAATGCTATTATCAATCAGATTATCGAATGTCACGAAAAAGGACAGCCGGTCCTTGTAGGTACGGTATCTATTGAAAAATCGGAAGATCTGTCAAGAAAACTGAAAGCGAAGGGAATTAAACATACCGTTCTTAACGCAAAATATCATGAGATCGAAGCCGATATCGTTGCTCAGGCAGGTAAGCTTGGCTCAGTAACCATATCCACCAATATGGCAGGACGTGGTACGGATATCATGCTCGGAGGAAATGCAGAGTATTTGGCAAAAGCTCAAATGCGTAAAGAAGGATATGAAGAAAATATAATTGCACTTGCAACAGGTTCATCTCAGAACGTTGATCAGGAAGTATTCGATGCCAGAAACCACTTCAGAGATCTGTACTCACATTAT
>CACXBN010000213.1 GCA_902765885.1 uncultured Ruminococcus sp.
ACGGTCTTCATTTCAACTTCTTCCTGCATACCGCCGTCTCCTTCCTCAAGATATTTTCAGAATTTTTATTAATCCTTTAACTTTAATGTAAGGGCAGTTCCCGGGCTACACCCGGGCTCCTGTCCTTTTTAATTTTTCCATCCTATGACAAAGCATATAGTCATCACCTGTCCGCTGTAGGCTTCGCTGAAAGCCGATACTTTCGCGTCGTATCCGAGAGGAAGGTCCCCGCCCGGCAAAATGCTCCAGCCGTCATCCGCTCCGCCTGCCTCAAGGTCAAATATTTCGGACTCTCCGCGCGTGACTGTAGTAGGTATCCCGTTTAAAGAAAACCCGATCAGTTTGCCGTCAACCTTTTCGCGCGACAGATTACTGCCGTACGGCACGATGGAGAAGCCGCCGCAGGTCTCGAGTTTTACCTTTTTTACGGTAACCTCAGACGTCGACGAATTATGGATATACGCGCTGCCTGACGTGAACACGTGCCCGTCGGGAGAGACGGAAAGATACATTACCGCCGGAACGGTCACAGAAAAGAACGACATCACATGCCCGCATTTGTCGCACTCTCCGTCACTGTCCCGGTCTTCATGCTCTTCTCTCTCGGTGTCCGCGTATCCGCACACACTGCAGTTTCTAGCCCTTTCATGATATCCGTCACCGGCATCGGACCATTCTCCGAAGACGAATTCATGCTCATCCTCGTCTTCTCCTATCCACGCGCAGTCGGAACACGACTTATCCCTCACGTGAGAAACAGCATCTTTTGCCCGCCAGTTTCCGGCTGTGATACTGTGATCCGACACACGACCGCATTCGTATCCGCATATCCCGCATATCATTTTTCTTGTGTGGGTATCCGCGTCATAATACATGATCTCTCCGGAGTGCAGATCATGCGCTTCCGTCTCCTCCGTGTGGAACTCGCAGAGCTGGCATCCCACTTTTCTCGCATGAACTTCACCGTTTTTCGGTTCGTAATCTCCGATGCCGAGCGCATGGCTCTCGGTTGCCGTGATAATGGTAGAATCGCAAAGCCTGCAGATCGTTTTAACATAGTGCGTGCTCTCGTCGATCTTTTCGTAAACCGTTTCCCTGACATGCGATGCGATATTCTCCATGCTTTTTCCGCATCTTGAACATGTCTTTTTCTCCTTATGTGAAAACCTGCTGTAGTACACATAGGATATTTCGCTGAAGTCATGATCGTCGCCTGAAGATATCATGAGTCCGCATACGTCACAGTATTCCTCCCATTCGCATCCGTCATATACAAAATGGGATGATGGATGCGCGCAGGTGCTGTCATATCCGCATTTGATGCATTCGCTTCCAGAAAACACATGCTCCTCCGAGACTACTCCTCCGAGCTGGTCGTCTCCGCAGTTTGAACACCAGTGTCTGACCGAGTGAAGATCCTTTGTGAAATATTCGTAATTCACTCCGTATACGCATGTGACACCGCAGTACGCGCAGGTTCCGACATATGTTTCATTTGTGCCCGAAGGTGCTTTTCTTCCGTTTGCAGAAAGCGTTCCGACGGAGTCAGCACCCGTTGCCGCCTTCATCTTTTCAGAGACATGAGCGTCTATCATAACGCCCTCTCCTGCCCAGTCATAGCTGCAGAGTGACAAAAGCGCTTCTTCCCCGGCTGTCTCGATACGGAGTCTTCTTATCTCAGCGCACTGATCACAGAAAGCGCCTTCCTCGATCTCAACGCAGTGTTCGGTATCGAGATAAAGATGCACGAGAGCGGACGCCCCGCAAAAGGCACCCTCTCCGATCCTTATTTTCTCCGCCGCAATCCTGACGTCTTCAAGACTCGTAAATCCTTCAAAGAAGTATCGGATATCGCACTCTTCCGTGCCCATGCTGTTCCCCGTAAATACGACATAGGCGTGAACCGTTTTCTCTTTCAGAGAGTTCCACGGACATTCCCGTGCGGAAGAATATTTTTCCGCACCGCCCGATACTTCTATATAGAGAGTCTTCGTTTTTTCGCTGAACTCCCAGAAGACCGGCAGGACACCGGTTTCAGCATGGCAGAAAACGGGAAGGGATGTCAGAACCAGCAAAAGCATGAGGACGAAAGAAAAGAATCTTTTCTTTCCGGTTGCCATTTTACCCATCACCTTCCTCCCGAAGAGGAGACGTCGGAAGCCGAGATCGTAAAGATGACGCTTGCGACTTCAAGGTCTTTCACGTTTTCACTGCCGCCCGACAGTTTCACATAATACTTGAGCGCCAGATTTCCCATTGGCGATATCTCCGGGAACGAAGTATCAGTGATCGACAGTTTTCCTTCTCCCTTTGTCGGGCAGCCGTTTATCTTAAGCGCTATCATGTTTTTCCCGCTGAAACAATCATAGTTTCCTATTCCGTACGCTCCGCTCCTTACGTCTACCGACGTGACCCTGACAGGTGTGTTCTTTGAATTGTTTGTGATTTTAGCGTTGTCGGCCACGCTGACCATTCCGTTTCTTACGCTCACGGGCAGGGATGCGGGGACCGTAACGCTGATGCTTCTGTATTCGTTTGATACCGTAAGGGTGACGGGGACGGAGGCAACAGCCTCTCCTCCCCTTCCCGTCACCTCAGTGGAATCCACGGAGGCTGCACTGCCGGCTGTCGCAAGGACAGACAGCAGAAATGTCGCCAGTATCAAAACCACAGCCGTTATTCTTCTTTTTCTCATTCCGTGTTTCCTTTCGTTTTTCGGACTATTCGGCCCTGTCCCATTCGAAGACGAATATGACGCTCGCTATTGCCGTGTCCTTTACCGTATACGAGAGCGGTGTTATGACCGCTCTGTAGCTGAGCGTCACCGAGCACGACTCCTGGTCTCCCGCGCCGCTCATATAGCATCCCCTCACGGGTGAGGAAATGATCAGCTGGTCGTTTCCCGTGTTTTCAGTCGAACGGTACTGTCCGTCGCCTATTTTCAGAAGAAAGCCGAGCTTGTTCGAATCGACCTTTTCACCGGCAAAGATGTTTTTGGCGCCGTATTTCACGAGATTCCATCCGCATGCCGCCTTGATCCTGACGCTTTTTATCCTTACCGCCCCGTAGGAGTGATTTACTATCTTTATGCCCTCGGCAGACACGACGTCCCCGTTGTCTGCCATGGCAAGCGGAAGCGATGTCGGGACTGATATGCTGAACCTTGTCGGCACGACATCACATCCGCCGATCCCTCCGTTCGTTGTCGTGAGGCTCACAGGGACTATGCCCTCGCCTCCGGACTCATTTATACTGTTTCCCCCGTCCGCGTAGAGCGGGACAAGGGAAAATACTATAAGGCAGCACATGAAGACAAGCGCAGCCAAAGGGACAAGAGCCTTCATTTTTCTGTCTGTTTTATGATTTTTGATCCGATTCATGCCATATTTTCCTTTTATTTCAGATTAATTTTTCAGTTTTTACTATTAAAGCCAAAGCCATGCCTCAGGCTGCAATATCCCATTCAACGATGAAGATTACATTGGCAATATTCGCGCCTGTGACAGCCCTTGAAATGGGAGTTACTATCGCGCTGTAGTCGACCTTTGCGGAGTTGGCTGTAGGATCGCCGGCTCCGGAAAGATAGCACCCTGCCACGGGAGATGAAATGAGGACCTGTGTAAGGGCATTTGAGGAATCAGTATGAACGGCTTCACCGCCGCCGATGCTGAGAGAGAATCCGAGCTTGTTGGAATCGACCTTTTCTTTCGCGAGGATCGACTTGTTTCCGAATGCGGTGAGCTTCCAGTTGTTGGCGCTGTTGATGGTAACGCTTCTGACTCTGACGGCGCCGTAAGAGTTGTTGATGATCTTGCAGTCGGTTGCAGTAGTTACATCGCCGTTCTGACTCATTGCTATCGGAAGCGATGTCGGCACAGTAACGGACATTGCGGTTGCCGCAGGTTCGCCGTCGAAGGTTCCGTCATCGGTAGTGCTGAGATATACAGGAGTGTTTCCAGTTCCGCCGCTTACGCTGATTTCAGCTGCAAAGATGGCTGATGCCATTGTCATTGCCATGCAGAGCGCGAGTACCGCTGATAAAATTCTGTTCTTTTTAGTCATTTTTCCTTTTCTCCTTTTCAGTTTTTGATAGATATATTGATTATGGCACCGGCGCAGCCGAGATAGCTGCCCGTCACCGGATCAACGCTGTAAAAATATGCCGTGCATTCATATTTTCCCTTTGCAAGCTCGACCGACAGTTTTGCTCTTTCGATCTTGCTGCCAACCGGTATCGCTCCCGATTTGTATATCATCTCCCCGGTATCGTTTCGGTATATCTCAACCACCTGGGGATACCTGTTCACCTCTTCGTTCACTATCATGAGACTTCCGTCAGAGGCACCGTTTTCAAAATACGGAGTCGTATTCATGGAGATGTTTATCATCCCGTCCTCCACCTGCTTGTTCAGGCCTTCAACGATCTTTTCGATGTCCGCGCTCTCCCATCCGCCTATGACTGCTCCCGTATCATATTCGATCTTTGACGGTGACGGCAGAGACGAATCCCCCTCATTCTTTAATATCGGCTCTATTCCCAGACTGTCGCACCCCCGCAAAAGCAGCAAGATAATGACAGCTATGACAACGAGAGCTGAAATAAGAATTATAAGGAGAGAGGTCCTGTCGCTCTTTCCGTCTTTTCGTTTTGTCTTTTCATACTTGATTTCCGGCATTTCTATGTGTGCTCCTTTTCTTTATGTTCTGTGTTTTCGGGCATTCGGAAAATCACCCTTTCACTATATAACGCGGGTTTCAGAGGCATGAGCCGCCACGTTTTTTTAAAAAACCTTCGTTTTTTAACATATCTGTAATCTTCACGCTTTGAGATATGCGCATCCCGAACACCTGCTTTTCCACATGATGTCCCTGACCCCAAGGCTCGAAAGCATGCATTTTTCAACTTCCTTCATCTGCTCGGACCCAATCGACGTCACATATCTTATGATCCTTTTCTTGTCTATCGTTTTGATCTGTTCAAGAAGAGCGACCGAAAGCATGTCAAGTCCCTCTGCCATAAACAGAATGCAGTGTGAAGGCAAAGAGGGCTTCTTTGAGACCTTCGAGCTTATGGGCGCAACGATAAGTGTCGGGCTCACGCTGTTTGCAATATCGTTCTGAAGCACAAGCACGGGTCTGACGCCTCCCTGCTCGCTTCCCGTATGCGGTTCGAGATCCGCAATATATATTTCCCCTCTTTTAAAGACCCTGTTTTCGATTTTTTCAGTCATGCCGTTCTTCCTCCGAAATATTTCATTGCATTTTTTCTTATTTCCGCCAGCTGTCTCTCTACGGTTCTTTCCGATGTTCCCAGCGCTTTTGCGCATTTTTCAAGCGGCTTCTCCTCTGTGAATTTCATGTCGTACAGTCTTCTCTCTCCCGGCTGAAGAGTGTTTATAAAATCCTTCTCAATGATCGCGCAGATATATTCGTCTGTCGGATCAAATCCGCTCAGCTCGTCCTCTTCGCTGATCATCATCTCAACATTCATCCACGGTACGATTTCTTCATGTTCGCAAAGAGGCTGAAGATATCTCCTCACTCTTCTCTCTTCGCGTCTCAAAAGTGAGAAAACATCATCGTCAACTTCTGTTTCCTCGCCTGTTCTCTTGACTTTCACGTGTCCTCTGCCTGCTTCGTCTTTCCACAGCAGATAGTCAAATTCACTCATGTTTACGGGTTTTTTCGACATATACATATATATATATTCCTCCTTTTTAAGCGCAAAAAAGCCCCGCGCATTTCATCCTGCGCATGATCGGGGTGACGGGTTGTCACACTCGGTCGCAGCGGCATCAGGATGACTCGCACGGGGCGGCTCCACAGCTCAGCTTGCTGTAGTATTTAGTTTTTCTTTATATATCGCGGCTTCTCATTCTTCTCATGCTGGCAGAGTCGATAACGGTAATCCTTCCGCACTTGGAGCACTTTGCTTCAAAGTGGCCTGTACAATCCTCGTACACAACCATGAGCTTGTGCAGA
>CACXBN010000214.1 GCA_902765885.1 uncultured Ruminococcus sp.
CCTGTATTCGTTCTCTTTCACATTCGATGCATAATCAAGAATATTGTGCAGCAAGACGGCAGCTATGGGCATTTTCTCATAGTATTCGCCTATCTCTATCTGAGAGAATACGATATTTCCCTTCCCATGCTTCATTGTCATGAGAGGCGTCCAGAGGTCCCCGCCGTCGGCATAGTCACCGGCAGCAGATTCCAGAACAAATGTGTATTCTCCGCTCTGAGGCTTGATGAAATTCGAATGGATGAGAGGCTCTGCCCTGTCCTCGCGCACGGTCGGTCCCCAGAATATCATGTCCTCGTCCGTGATGCCCTTCAGAATCGGGTGATCGTGGTGTCCGGTGTATGCGCTGAAAAAGTCCTGCCTCTGCAGGCACAGATTGCCGAGCGCAAAAATACTCTGCTCGAGAATGACTACAGATCCTCCTTTTTCCGCAAAGCGTCCTATCTCGGAAGCCTTTTCATTTGGCAGAAGGTCAGTATGATCTCCGATTATGAGGAACGATCCGTCTTCGGCATCCGACAGATCATCGATTTTTTTTAGTCCCGGAAGCATCCTGGAGATTCTCTCAAATCCCCTTTCGTTTCCGAGATAGAAGCATTTTCTGCCTGTCTCAACGATATCATCCTTAATGCATTCGGGGTATATGTCATATTTATATTCAATATCGCGGACGAACTCGTCGTCATGATATATCTTTATTTTGAGAACGCATTCGGTCTTTTCTTTAATGCCGACCGGATTTATGTCTATCTTAAGAATATGCGATTCTGCGGGCTCTGCCGTATAATCCTCTTCCCCGGTTATCTTCTCCTCTCCCATCCTTATCGTGTATATTATATGACACTTGTGTGATGAAAGCGTATCGTTGTACACATCGAAAGTTCTCTCGATCGTACGGTCTCCGTAGAATATCCGGTCGTATTCCCGGTTGATCGCGGTCACAGGTCTGAATGCTGCTCTCATAAAGGGCATAAGGGGATTTTCCCTGTACATCGGGTATCCTTCCATGTATCCGTTGTTGATAGTAAGAGCATATTTCTGGATCTTTTTAAACGGGGCGTCTTCCGGATAATTGTCGTGGTCAGGCATTGCGTATGTGAAGTAATACGCAAAATTGAATGTCGATATTCCCGGAACACCCAGTCGTCTCGCGTATTCGAGGAATAGTCTTTCCTTCTTTGCAAAGCCTATGGCGCAGGGTTCAAAGTCGTCATAAGCGCTGTATCCGACATACTGGCTGGCATTCTGAGGACATATGTACCACATGCCTCCGTGTTCGCCTATCGTGAGAGGCTTTTCGCGTCTCCACTGCTCTATCGTTCCGTCTATGTTGTAATGAAGGCTTTCGATCTGGGTGTTTTCGTATGAAATGAGCCTGTTGTCCCCGTCTATGGAAACAAGTCTTGTCGGGTCAAGCTCATTCATGCTTTTGAACATTCCCGGAATATATTTTTTGTAAACATCACGGCCGTCGACCCACCTCATCTCGTTCTGTAGGCTCCAGAATATGATAGACGGGTGATTCTTGTCTCTTTTTATAAGACGCAGGCAGTGTTTCTGACATCTTTCTATATATACCGGATTTGATGCATCCATGCTTTTTCCCGAACCGTATATGGCAGTCTCGTCAACAATGAATATTCCGATCTCGTCTGCCGCATCAAGATAGTATCTCGGATGAGGATTTGCGTGGAGCCTTACATAGTTCACACCGTTTTTCTTGCACATACGGTACCAGTTCAGGGCATATTCCTTGGTCATCTGTATAGTTCCCTTGAAATGCCATGAATCTCCCCTGATATTCACCGGAACACCGTTCAGATAGAATCTCGGACCTTCGGTCCAGAATTCTCTGAAGCCGAATCTTTCAGATGTCTCATCGATCACTTCTCCGTCTTTGAGAAGTCTGACTTTAAGAGTATAGAGATGGGGGTTGTCCGTATCCCACAGGACCGGATTCTCCCATGTTTCCTTTATGCTTCCGGGCTCGCCTATGAGAGAAAACGCAACATCATCGCCGTCATAAACATCGGCTTCCACGGTCAGACCTTCGGCTTCTTCAGAGAGTTCCGTTATGACCTCGATCGTCTTCTCCCTGAATGACGTCCTGATGGTAATATCCCGAATATTGATCTTGTTCGCCGTTTCAATAAATGCATTGTCCCATATTCCTCTTGCTATTGGACCGAAACCGGAGCCGACGAGGCCAATGCTCTTTACTTCTCCGGAAGCTATCGTGCATTTTTCAAGACTGGTGCAGACAACAGTAAGGTCGTTCTCTCCCGCCTTGACATAAGGGGTTATGTCTATGTTGAGCGGTAGAAAGATCTCATCCCATTCATATATGAACTTTCCGTTTATATAGATCCCGGATCTTTGAGACACGGCCTCAAGGTCAAGATAAACAGCTCTTCCTTCTATATTGTCAAGGACAAACTTTCTGTGGAGCACTCCGGTGTCTGCTTTGTTCCACTCCTTGGGATACTCCATCACGTCAAACGGATTGAATCCGTTATAGTCGAACAGATCGCTCTTCCATGTGGAAGGGACCGTGATTTTTTCATATGATGATATTTCAGGGAGAGAGATATCCCCCACTACGTCGTAAAGCGGGCAGAAATCCCATGTGCCGTTAAGATTTATGATCTTTCTTTCCATGTCTGAGGCGGCTCACTTTCTTTAAATCTCAAACTCGTAATTCTTTCCTCTGAATGTGCGGTGTATCTTTGCTCCTCTGAATGATTCCGGAACACAGGGCTTGAATTCCAGCCCTTTCCACGTAGGTCTTACTCCCAGAATAAACTGAGTTACCGCGACATACATCCATGCTGCGGTTCCGGAAAGCCAGCTGACATTGGCCAGCCCGAATTTATCGGATTCAGGTCCAAAGATGTTTGAAGCATACACATATGGCTCAGCCTTGTATCTCCACTCTCCGGCTCTCTCCTGTGCCTCCATAGGCAAAAGCTGCTTGTAGTACTGATATGCGCGGTCTGCTCTTCCGAGCATGCACTCGGCTATTATGGCCCATGTGTTTGCGTGGCAGAAGACCGCTCCGTTTTCACCGGTTCCCTTGTTGTAATTGGTAAGCGGATTTTCCTTTGACGGATAATCTTTTATGGATGGTTCTATTTTCTTGATGCCCATTGGTGTATTGAGCATCTCATAATCGCTGTCCATGGCTTTCAAGGCTTTCTCACGATCTCCCATTCCCGAAATCACGGACCATGTCTGGGTATTGAGCCATATTTTAGCCTGTTCTTCCTTTTCTGATCCCAGGTATCTTCCGTCGTCCATTATGGCACGGCGGAACCATTTGCCGTCCCAGCCCAATGTATTTACAAGTTTTCTCTGAACTTCGTAAGCTTCAAGATATTTTTCACTGCTCTCTCCTCTCAGAGAAGCCATTTCAGCCATATCCTTAAGCGCCAGGCCGAACTGCATTGAAGTCCAGATGCTTTCTCCCTTTCCTTCTCTGCAGACTCTGAACAGCTGGTCGTTCCAGTCGGATCTGAGCATCAGCGGGAATCCGCGTTCTCCGAGATGCCCGAGGGTGAAGTCGACTGCCTTATTCAGATGTTCCCAGATCGTGCCTTTCCCGCCGTCATAGTAACTGACTTCTTCGTTAAGTATATCTAGACTTCCTTCTTCCATGACCACTGCATGACAGGAAAGGATCGTCCAGAGATGGTCGTCGGAATGCACAGTAGTCACCGGATCCCAGCCTTCGGTCGGGAAGAAGTAGTGGTTAACATGTCCGTCACAGTACTGCTGGGAAAGCAGAAGCTTTATTTTATCCTTTGCTCTCCCCGTATCGAACGGCACCATGGCGAGAACATCCTGAGCCGTGTCCCTGTAGCCCACTCCCCTGAATGTTCCGGTTGCATAATACGAAATGTTTCTGGAAAACTGGAAATTTCTCTCCGCCTGATAAGGGTTCCATATGTTGACCATTCGCTCGGTATTCTTGTCCGGCAGTTCACATGAGAATTTTCCGAGGTATTCGTTCCAGTGTTTGGAGAGCGCATCGAAAGATTTGTCGGCAAATCCTTCTTTTCTTTCATTATCCACGCTCTTTCTGATA
>CACXBN010000215.1 GCA_902765885.1 uncultured Ruminococcus sp.
AGCATTATCTATGGAAACAGCGACAACTTTACGAGATTGGAGACAGTTCGCTCCTTTGCAAAGCAGCACGATGCCGTACTCACAGTTATGGAGAACGGCGAACACTGGTTCCATACCGATGAGCAGATGCAGTTTCTGGACGACTGGATCAGAACGACATGACGATAACGTACGAGAACAATTATGAAAGTAATACAAAACGCGTTGACACCTGAGCTGTTTCTGAATATATATACCTCTGTAGGCTGGGAACCGCCCTGTATCGAGCAAGTCAGGACAGCCCTGAACCATTCTTTGGAGACATTTACCGCATATGATGGCAGCCTGCCTGTCGGAATGGTAAGATTGATTGGCGATGGGGCATGTCCTTCTATCCGAAAGACCTTTTTATCTCGGGAAAGGCTTTGAGGAACGTCCATATGACTGGGATGGACCCGGAATGTTCAAAATGATACGAAAATGAACATCCACCCGCCAAGCGGGTGGATGTTCATTTTATAGGTCTATTATTCTGACAGGAGTTTCGTTCGGGTTGTCACAAAGCCATGCTTTTGTTACCACATCACATTTTTCCGTGAACATGGCATGTATGGTGACAGTTTTACCTCTCATTTCATCTGTAACCGGAACATAGTAAGTATATCCGCTGTCATTGTCATGAGTGATATGTTCCCAGTTGTTGATACGGTGTGCACTTGCACGATCAGTGCTTCCAACTGGCTTACCGTTGAATTCCAGGGCACAATATACGCCTTCGAAACCATGAATTCCGTCATTTGCAACCGCAATATATGCGCCCGGTTTTGCACCATCCGGAACGGTTGCCTTAAATGATTTGAAATACTTGAATTTGCTTTCATTCCATGGTGCGAACAGATTTGTTGCCTTGGGATTCTGTAAAGTCAGTTCGTTTCCTTCTTTGTCATATGCCTTGAATGAAACTATTCTGTCCATAGGGCATGGTATTCTAATGTATCTCGCCTTTGCACCGACAGAATATTCTGTTGACATAAGGTAGGAAGGATAATACTCCATGGTGTTGAATACATCTATACATACGGGAGTATTACGCTCTTCTATAGTGTCAATCCTCTGTCTCAGAACCGGGCTCCATTTTTTCAGATCTGCCGATGCAGTGCCGCGTGGAGGAATGACATTAATTCCGATTTCCGGAATTCCCATGTTTGCAGAGGCTTTTTCTTCCTTAAACGAAATGAAATGGATTTCAATCTTGCTGATATAGGCTGTTCTGCCGAGATCGACTCTCAGACATCCTCCGTCCAGTTTTGTCTGATACAGATACGACAGCCCGTCGAAGAAAGTGTCATCTCTTCCGTCAAACATGAACGATGATTCGCAGCCCCTCGCAATATAGGCTTCCTGATTGAAGAATGCGTCACGTGCAGCCTGGACCTGAGGTACGGATGTGGGACCTGATCTGTCTACTGCCTGCTTTTCAAAACAATCATTGGTTGAGGCAAAGCAGGTGGCTTCATAAAGTTGTTCAGTATTTTTCGGAGAACCATTTTCTTTAAGCTCTCCGAGAAGAATGGGACGGCGAATGGTGTTGTCACCCTTGATTCTTTTAGAACACTTTATGTTTCCTATAGACCCTACGCTGCCGTCCGCACTGTATATAACGGCTTTTACGGGATTCTGATTTTTGTCGAATATTGTATGATATCTGCATCCTGTAAGAACAAAATCATTGTCCATGAATTTAGCTTTCTCTTCTACAAGAATCAGCGCTGTCCTTGCAGGTTCTACTGTAATATCGAATTTATCATTCCATTCTGCTTCCCCGAGGTAGCATTCATACGGGTGGAGAGATTTGATAATATAGCTGTTTCCTGTTTTGCCCCACAATCCTATTTCACCGTTGATGTTGAGAGTTATAGTTTTTGCCTCCCATGTCGGATTTGAGAATGTAAGAAGTCTGGTCGTTTCATTGCCGCGAGATACGGAATTCCTTGTATATGATGCTTCCGGAAGAGCAAATCCGTTCACCAGGATATCACGATATTTAAGGTGGATATTGTATATTCTTGCGAGTTTTGCCTGTTCATCATCTCTGAGAAGCCATGGATTACCGTATATTTCCGGTGCAAGTATTAGTGATCTTGCAAAAGCCTGTAAAATAAGGCCGTCTTCAAAATAATCAAGAGCAGATGAAATACATACTCCATGATCTTCAGTTAATCTGATCATTCCCGGAACGAGACCGCGACTAAGTTCACCCATTCTGTGGTGTGGACCGGATACTTTGTTGTACAAATGAACATCTATATATGTCTCAAGTCCGTCAAGTAAAAAAGTAGTAGCGCATATTGAAGCTTCACCGAAGTCGTGTCTGTGGTTGAGCACGATCAGATCCGGTACGTATTTTCTGCACTCATCTACCATTGCTTTAAATACGGGACGCTTTTCTGTCCTCAGCCAGTCGCATACGGTATCGAATTTGATCTCCCGGAGGTTAAAGTCTCTGCAAAGTCCAATGAACATTTCTTTTCTTTTTGTTTCTTCTTCAGGAGTGTCTCCGAATCCGTCTGCACCGGCCCATATACCGAGTCTGCAACCGAATTCTGCTGCTTTTTCCGCACATTTTCCAAGACCGTTCGGATACTGCTTTAAAGTTTTTTCACTTTCATAAGGATGTTTATGTTCTCCCCATGGTCCGTCAATATTACCTTCATCAAGTGCATAGATTTCGATATTCATTCCGTATTTATCACTCAGCCATTTGAAATATTCAAGGTTGATGAGTGTCTGTTCTTCCGTTCCGCCTTCATCCGTATTGTTGATCCAGGAGAAGTATTGATGGATGGATGGCGTCTTTTCGTCTGCACCTGACGTCTTTTTTGTCTTTTTAAGCATGTATCTACTCCAATTTCAGTTAAAAAATCTTCTTGTATATAAGTGGCGGCAGCGTTTCAGGTCTGTGTTCCGAAATCATTATTGAAGCCTTCAGCTTTTCGCTTGCAGGAATCAGTTTTTCGGGAGATGACGAGAAGAGTTTTGCAATGCTCTGACCTTTCTTCACTTTATCTCCCAGTGAGACATTCAGAATAAGTCCCGCGCTGAGATCCGGCTGCTCTTCCTTTACGGTTCTTCCTGCACCAAGGATGCAGCTTGCCATACCGATTCCTTCCGTATCTGCATTATATATATAGCCGTCTTTTTCAGCCTCAACTTCTAGCGTAAAGTCAGCGATGCACAGCTCTCCTTTGTCGACAAGTACAGAATCACCGCCTTGTGCTTCAATCCACTCAAGAAATTTCCTGTATGCTTTACCGCTGTCAAGAGAGTCATTTACGAGACGAACGGCTTCTTCCATATCAATTCCTTTGGTAATGGATAGAAGAATGGAAGCGAGCTCAACCGAAACTGTTCGTGCATCACCTCTGTCCTCACAACGGAGAATTTCCGTAGCTTCTATGATTTCAAGGGAGTTGCCTATCTTTCGGCCAAGAGGATACGCCATTGAAGTAACAACGGCACATACATTTTTCCCCATCATTCTGCCAATTTTTACCATAGTGTTTGCAAGTTTAACTGCCTCGTCCGGATCCGATATGAATGCTCCGCTTCCGTATTTTACGTCAAGGACGATGTTATGGGTGCCTGCAGCAAGTTTTTTTGACATTATACTTGAAGCAATCAGCGGTATTGAATCTATGGTTGCGGTCACATCTCTCAGTGCATAAAGCTTTTTGTCTGCCGGAGCAAGATTTTCCGTTTGACCAATGACACACAGCCCGATTCTTTTGACCTGTTCCATGAATTCTTCGGCTGAAAGGGAAGTCCTGAAGCCGGGAATTGATTCAAGCTTGTCTATGGTGCCACCGGTATGTCCGAGACCTCTGCCGGACATTTTTGCAACCGAAAGTCCAAGAGTGGCAAGAATAGGCGTTACAATCAGGCTTGTAAGATCGCCTACACCGCCGGTGCTGTGCTTATCAGCTGTATAGGGAAGTGATGAAAGATCGATTATATCTCCGGAATGCATCATACTGTCTGTCAGATTAAAGCACTCTTCATCAGTCATTCCGTTACAGCAGATAGCCATGCACAGTGCAGAAGCCTGATAATCCGGAATATTGCCTTTTGTATATTCTTTGACAAAAAAATCTATTTCTTCTTTTGAAAGAGATTGCGAATGTCTTTTTTTATGAATTATGTCATAAATTCTCATCGTTCTGCTCCAGAAGATCCACGCTGGTAAATGTATACGGAATCAGTTCAGACAATGGCGTTTCTTTTATCGTTTTTCCGTCGGTAGTTATAATAAGAAAATCAGGACCGCAAAATTCCGACAGTGCCTGGCGGCATACACCGCACGGATATGTGTGTTTGTCAAACACATCCGTTTTGCTTCCAACAATCGCAACTTTCCTGAATTTTTTTGTTCCTTCTTTTACAGCTGAAAACAGCGCAACTCTCTCTGCACATACGGTTGGAGTAAACGATGCATTCTCAATATTGCATCCCGTGAATACGGTTCCGTCTTCAGCTTCCAATGCTGCGCCTACTTTAAAACCGGAGTAGGGTGTATACGCTTTTTTTGAGGCCTGAATGGCAGCGTCAATCAATTCCTGATTTGTCATCGTCTTTGTCATCCTCTTCTGTTGTTTCCGTATTATTCGGATTTTCGGCTTCATCATCAGATCCGTCTTCTTCATATAGTGCTGCAAGAACATCGGACTTCGTTATTCTGAGAAGATCCTCTTTTGAAACTGTTTCAAGTTCTGCGATTCTGTTAGCCTGTTCAATAAGAAGTTTTTCAAAAATGTTTCTGACTCCTCTGGCGTTTCCGAAATCGCTTGCCATGGGTTCAACTTCTTTTAAGTAGTTATATACTTCTTCTTTGGCATCTTCATCAAGTTCGTACAGAGCTTTTTTGCAATTCAGTTCAAATATGCCGAGCATTTCATCGGCGGTGTAATCCGCAAAATCAATGTACTTGTTGAATCTTGACCTGAGTCCGGGGTTGGAATCGACAAAGTCTGCAATCAGTTCAGTGTACCCTGCAACTATCACGACGATGTCATCCCTGTGGTCTTCCATGTATTTAAGTATGGTATCAACGGCTTCAAATCCGAAATCGTTTTCGGATTTTGATGTAAGAGTATATGCTTCATCTATAAACAGGACTCCGCCAAGTGCCTGTTCCAGGACTTTTGATGTTTTAATGGCTGTCTGGCCGATATAGCCTGCAACAAGTCCGCTTCTGTCAACTTCCACAAGATGGCCTTTTGAAAGCAGATCCAGAGAATGATATACTCTGGACATGAATCTGGCGATCATGGTTTTTCCGGTTCCGGGATTTCCCGAAAAAACCATATGCAGCGACATGTCAGTAATGGGAAGATCATGTTCACGGCGAAGTTTGTAAACTGTGGCCATGTTTATGAGGTTTTTGACCTCTTTTTTAACTTCTCCCAGTCCTATGTATGAATCAAGCTCTTTTTTCAGGTCTTCGATACTTTCTTTCGGAAGTGTTTTTTCCTTTTCTTCAGGTATGTTTCCGCCTTCGCCTCCGTCTGAAGCTTTGGTGAGATTTTCATCAGAGTCATGTGACACGTCCGCATTAGTGGAAGATGATGTGTTCGGCATTTCGGGAATGATGTCAAAATTATTCTTGTGAGAAGATCCCCAAATGTCATCGCTGAGTCTTCTTATGTTGTTCTCGGTCATTTTTCTGATGAGATCAAGCTGCATTGAAATGATTTCGTCTTTTTTGTCAGCCATTATTTAACTACACCCTTTTTAAGAATAATATTGGCATAAATAGCTTCTTCGCCTGTCACGACTACGGCATATGCTTTTTTTGCTCTTTCGTAAAACTCGAATCTTTCAAGAAAAACCGGGGGCTTTTCGGTGTGCTCGGCAACTATTGCTTTATATTCTTCCCAAATCGGTATATTCAGGTTTTTGTCAGATTCGGTCTTGTCCATAAGGAACACATTATCAGCGTATGAATCAAGTGGTATAAGTTCAAGAACCGCTTTTAAAAGCTGAGGAACGCCAATTGCATCATAGCGTATTATCTGTCTGCCGATACTGTTTCCGGGAAAATTCCCGTCGGAGATTACGATTTCGTCTCCATGGCCCATTTCACATAAAACCTTCAAAAGCTCAGGTGTGATTATTTTCGGAATTCCTTTAAGCATATAAGTATCTCCTTAAAAACATTAAATTTACGCTTTGATTTTATCACAAAAATCATGTTATTGAAAGAGCATTTTTAAATATGCGATGTTGACACTCTATTATAATGGTGATATAGTTGACATATATTATATGAGAGGTGCTCACATGCTTGATCTGAGATACGACAGGGTAAAAATAATACGCGGAGACGATGCCATAAAGGACAATTTCGACAGTATTTCCGGAATAGGAAGAAAGGCTTTTTTAGTTACGGGAAAGAACAGCGCTGTGAGGTCAGGCGCCAGAGATGAGATTACAGAAGCGCTTGAAAAACTGAGGATTCCTTATGTGATCTTCGATAAAGTCACTGAAAACCCGAAGTCTCTTACATGTTTCGATGCAGGAATAATATGCAGGGAAAACTGCTGTGATTTCGTGATTGGTATCGGCGGAGGTTCTGTAATCGATGCTTCAAAAGCAATCGCATGCTATGCACTTCATGAAGATTTTAAGAATGATACGGATATCTTTGAATGTGACGGAAAATGTCTTCCGATCGTTGCCGTAGTCACAACATCAGGCACGGGAAGCGAGGCAAACAGGTATTCCGTGCTGACTGTAGGAGATAACCGAAAAATTTCTTTTAAATCAGAATATTCTTATCCTCTTCTCTCATTTGTGTGCCCTAAGTTTACCGTTACAATGAATGACGAACAGACTGTTTCCACGGCACTTGATGCGTTTGCGCATTCTATCGAGTCGTTTTTGTCACCCAAATCCGATGAAGTTTCGGAAAATGCGGCTCTGTATTCGGGAAGGGAAATATGGAATGTGCTGCTCAAATCTCCACGCGATCCATCCGGCCTCAGCCTCGAAGACCGTGAGAAACTTTCTTATGCCGCAGATTATGCCGGAATTGCAATTGACATCACAGGAACTGGTTTTCCTCATCCGCTCGGTTACGGGCTGACGATCGACTACGGCATCCCTCATGGGAAAGCATGTGCGGTGTTTGAGAAAGATTTTATCAAGTACAACATGAGAACGGAAAAGGGAAGAGAGAAAATAGAAAGGTTTTCAGAATATATAGGCGCTTCGCCGGAAGAAATAATGAATAAAACATATGAACTGAGCGGAATCAACATGAAGCTTACGGACGACATCATCGCGAACATAATATCGCGTGTCGAAAAAGCGTCAAATTTTGCAAACAGCCCATATGTTCTAAACAAAAAAGAAATGTTTGATATCTATAAAGAATTATTTGAATGAAAAATACCGCGCCTGAGCGCGGTATTTCACTTGAATTTGATGTCATTACTTTTCTTCGTTCTGTTTAGCTGCCTCTATCATTGAAGTGAGCTCTGAGCTTGAGACATATGTTACGTCAGCCAGATCTGCAACTTTTTCCTGTGCCATGTCAATGAGGATCGCATTTAATATTTCGGCTTTTGAAAACTGTTTTTCAAATTCTTCAAGAGATTCCAAAGAATATACATTGAGCGCGTAATCCGTTGCTCTTTCGGTATATTCTTCTTCAGTAATCGTCAGATTCTCATTGCGTGCGATCTGATAACAAACGAGTTCCTGCTTTACCGTTGATTCGGCTTCGGACTGAATTGTTGCAAGCAGTTCTTCTTCGGATATGCCGTAATATGATTTCGCAAACTGTTCAAGAGTGAGCTTGCTTTTCGATACATAATTCTTTATGCTGTCCAGGTTTTTCTCGTATATCTTTTTTACTTCGTCCTGGGGAAGCTTTTTGTAGTTTGTGTTTTCCAGCAGAGGGTTCCAGATTTGAGATATGATTACTTTATAAGTATTGTCTCTGTAATTGTCTTTAAGCTGTTTGCGGAGTGATTCCTTATATGCTTCAATTGAATCAAGTCCCAGGTATGCTTTGACAAAATCATCCGTGAACTCAGGAAGTTCAACCTCGCACACGGCTACTATATCCACCTCGTAATGAACGGTTTTCCCGCGTAGTTCGCTGACTTCATTCTCATTGTCGGGAACGCTTACGTCAAACGAGAGATGGTCGCCTTCTTTTGATCCTATGAGTCTGTTTTCAAAGGCAACACCTGCTGTGTTTGAACCGATGACCACTCTGTAATTATTGGCTGTTCCTCCCGAATACTGAACTCCGTTTATGGTTGATACGGAGTTTACAAAAACGGAATTTCCTTCCTTGGCCTCTATATCATCTTTAACGTCACGGGAATGATATGTTCTGACCGAGAGAATATTTGCTTCAATATAAGCTTCTTCGTCAGTGTCATACTCGTAAGAATATGCCTTCAGTCCCTTGTACTCCGGAAGATCGATGTAATCTTTAAGATCGTAATCATATTTGATCTTTAGGAAGTCGTCAAGGTTTATTTCTTTATTGTCAGAGCAGCCTGTGAGTATTAAGGGCAAGATTATCACAACAGTCATTATGACCGTTAATATTTTGTTTTTCATATTTTTCCTCGTAAAACAATATAAAAATACTTGAAAAAGTTGTTATTAGCATTTAATATTTCAAAAAACCGAGTATAATAGTATCATATTCGCAAAGATAAATCAACATAAAAATGCTACCCAGAGCTTTTGTGTGGATTTGGGAAGAGGGATTTATGTACAGTTTGTTTAAAGAAATATGGAAAAATCCGGGGCCTTCGTTTTCTCCGGTGATAAGATGGAAATGGGAATGTTTGCCTGATGATTCTTCTATCAGAGAACATGTAAACTCACTGATGCAGAAGGGAATAGGATATATACTCCTCGATACTTTTGATATCCCCGAAGTTGAATTGTTTGGAAAAGAATATTATTTAAAGCTCGGTACTTTTGCTAAATGCTGTGCTTTAAGAAATATAAATATTATTTACGGAATAAATGTAAGAAAGGTCGCAAAAAGCAATAAATACTGCGGAGCATACGGACTTGAACTCATAAAGGAAGACGATGTTTCATTGTCCGATGATATTGTTTACAGATTTTATCTGAAAACATCAAATGGCATAATTACGGGAAGCGAGCTGTCTGAACATGAAGGTTACGAACCTTACGTGCTTGTTTTAAGGCACTATGACGGCCTTGACGACTCCGCTGTGTTTTCAGACGAGCTATCAGGCGGGCTTGTAAGATTATTGAAAGAGCTGAAGGACAACCTGGCCGACTATGTTGGAAAAACGATCACAGGTGTGTATTTTGACTCGCTTGCCAATATGGAACACAACTGCACAGAAAGACATTACTTGCCTTCTGACTATGATTTTATGGAACATTATATGGAGTTCGGCGGAGAGGTAAATGAACTGCCTTTGATGTTTTTTGAAACACAGCCCAGATCGAAAAAGAAGTCAGTTATTTCAAAGTACAAAAAATCGATTAATGCTTTTTTATATAACAAAACGATATCAGCAATAGAAAAATCATGCAAAGAGTATAATGTTTCACCGTATACGGATCTGGATAATATGAACGGTATGTTCACTTCTTCTTTCATATGCGGACTGGGGATTGAAAGCAGAGAAGATTATGCTCAGTATCTTAAGTATATTTCGGATATGTCAAGACATTCCGGTATAAACGAATCATTTCTCTTTTTCAGTGAAAATTCCAAAGCAGAAGAGATAAGGGATGCAGTAATGATCTCTTCGTTTAACGGGTGCAACAGATACATGCTTCCGGACGGAATTTGTCAGGTTCTTGAAAACAGTCAGAGCGCTCTGTATTTAAATTCACTTAAGAGAATTATGTGGCTGAACAGCATAAACTCCAATAATCCCAAAGCCGCCGTTCTCTGTGATGACGACTATGTTCCTTATAAGTCGTGTGAAGTTCTTCTTGAAAATGGTATTGAATACAATTACCTTTCCCTGAGTGATTTTATGAAGAAAGCACT
>CACXBN010000216.1 GCA_902765885.1 uncultured Ruminococcus sp.
ATGGGGTAATGGATACAATCCTTCTTTTGAAGAGCATGAATTTCAGGCTGGATGAAATGAAGGCATATGAAAATTTTTATATCTTGAACTCTTAGCGAATTTGAGATATTATATCCACGTAATCAAATAGCAAATACCAATGAAAGGGGTGATTAACATGAGAAAATCATATAAGACGATTTTATTACCGAATACAGTCTATGACATGTTAATCACACCGAAGTTATAATAAAGTGATTTAACGCGCATCCGACAAGTTCGGGTGCGTTTTTTGTTTAATAGAATCGTCCTTTTCTGCTTTTGGTTACAAATTCAGAGAGAAAGAAGGATGATCGATTGAACAAATTTAAGTCAGTAATTATGAGTTGCCAAGGGAAGAACAAGTCTTGTTTGCATTGGCTGTATAACACTCATGCCGACAATGAAGATGAAGAAAAGGCATTTGAGTACCAAGAGCTCAGCTTTTGGTTTAGGGGGACTGGTTTTAGAAATCCGGAAAAGATGTTTTTATGTATTGGTATTTCACGAGAATATATTGTTTGCGATAAAGAAGATTTTGGGATACCGACTTCCAACTACATTTTATATCACCTTTTTCCTGTCATGTCGGAGCTTGGTAAGGAATACATAAATGACAAAAAAGATGCCAGAGAAAAGGCAAAGTTCGCTATTCAGGCACCAGATGGCTGTATGGGCAAAAAAAGCGGTTGCTTTTATAACAGTGAGCTTGATAGTTTTGTCCTTCAGATGAGCTTTAATGTGCCGCTGATAAATGGCACATCTGTCAACTCGAAGTCTGCATTTCGTGCGGTGAAGGATATACTTGAACATGTTGATGCAGCACTTGCCAATATCAACAAGGAGGAGCTTGAAAGTTGGCAGAAGACATTCATCAATCAAAGAAGTATCCGTAAATTTATGAAGAACAATCATTTGTGCGCCTTTGTGGCTGACGGAAGTATATTGCCCAGGCATAACGGTACAGATGAGCCTATGGCTGATGCAAAACCATTTGAATCGCCTGATAATTTAAGAGTAAGTATTACAACAGATGATGGCGATTTCATAACCGGTATGGGAATTAAAGAGGGAATAACTGTAATAACCGGCGGCGGATACTCTGGCAAAAGCACGTTGCTGGATGCAATAGAACTCGGGATTTATGATCATACACCGGGAGACGGAAGAGAGTATGTTCTTTCAGAAAGGTCGGCACTAAAGACAAACGCAGAGGACGGGCGCCCTGTTGAAAATGTGAATCTGAAGCCTTTTTTTCACAGACTAAGTGGCAATATAGATTTGAGCCACTTCAGTACAAGGCATGCCAGCGGAAGCGTATCTCAAGCCGCAAACATAGTTGAGGCAATCGGCTGCGGCGTTAAGCTGATCTTGATCGATGAAGATAAGAGCGCCACGAATTTTATGATTCGCGACAAGGTCATGCGAAAGATAGTTCCCGATGAACCCATTATTCCTTTTACGGACAGAATTGAGGAACTGAATAAAAAAGTTGGAATGTCCATGATTTTAGTCATCGGAGGTTCGGCGGAGTATCTGGCATACGCTGACACGGTTATACTTATGGAAGATTATGAAGCGAGGGATATTACGGAACAGATCAGTTATTTCGGAATAGATAAAAGATCTGAGACTGTTGCAGCAATGTGGGGAGATTCGCGAAGACTAATTCCCAAAGCAACAACACAGGAGTTTCTCTATTTCCGATCAGCCATAACGGAAAATGAGAAGAAAATTATTTTGGACGATTACAGCGCCGACATAACAAGCTTAACAGCGCTCACCACACCGGAAAGGCTAAACACGCTTATGAGCGTTATGGAAAAAACTCTTACAGACAAAGAAGCAGATTCCGATGAACTTATCAGTAAGCTTGTTTACTACACTAACCGCACCCTTGGTTTCGAAGATGCGAGGGGAGAATTCCGCACAGGCGGGGCTGGACAAAGCTTTTATAGTGAGATAAGGCCAATTGACGCATGGTGCTGCATCAACAGAATGCGAGGAGTTAGTTTCACAAGATTATCGGAAGATCAAAATTAGTGATATTAAGAGGATTTCTGAGGATGATTCTTCAGGAATCCTCTTTTTTTAGGCGTTTGGATATAGTATCATCAAAGAAATATCGATATAGTATTCCCGAATAATTTACTATGAAAGTGGGAAAAAAGCTATGATGATCGCCTTGGCAGCCGTTGGTTTTAGGAACGGCAATATTACATACAACAAAGAGAAGATTAAAACTGTAATCCGCGACCACGGGTACAAGAAAGCCGACATTGTCCTATTTGGTGAGACCTTTTTACAGGGTTTTGATTCGCTTTCATGGAATTATGATAGTGATAAGAGCATTGCTGTCAAAATGAATGATCCGATTATCGATGAGATAAGGAAAACTGCAAAAGAATACTCCGTTGCAGTGTCCTTTGGTTATATTGAGAAAACAGAGGGCAGTTTGTTCAGTAGTCAGTTAACCATAGACAAAGACGGGGAGATCCTTGATAATTTCCGCAGAGTTTCTGTTGGATGGAAGGAACCAGTAGCCGATTTGCAATACAAAGAGGGAGATGGTTTTCACACATTCTTATTTGAGGATAAGAATTTTGCAGTAGGTTTATGCGGAGATCTCTGGGATGATGTATATGTTGAACAGATGAAGGAACTAAATGCAGATATCGTTCTCTGGCCAGTTTACACGGATTTCAATTACGAAGAATGGAATAAAACCATTAAATACGAGTACGCTGAACAGTCTGTGCACTTTGGCCATGATGTATGTCTTGTAAATTCGGTATGTCTGGACAGAGAAGGATCTGAGATAGCCAAAGGTGGGGCAGCTTATTTTCAGGACGGCAGGATTAAATGCCAAACACCTGCCGGGGAAGAAAGTATTCTTTATGTTCCGGTTAGTTCAAATGCAAAGGGCATTGAACCATAATTTCAGTTTTAACGAACGAAGAATCAAAGCAAAGTGTGGAGGTTGTCTATGAAGGAGAAACCGAAGGTGGTATACCACGG
>CACXBN010000217.1 GCA_902765885.1 uncultured Ruminococcus sp.
ACAATATATAGCCGAAAATGTCAACTTGCCAGAGCAAAAAAATCACCCAAATCTGCTCATTTTCGGGTGATTTTGCCTTTTCCATTTAAAAAGGCTCGCCTTTGTTCGACGAGCCTCTTATTTGTATGTGAGGTGCTATTGGGATTTCTTTAGTTAAAAAAGCTGCGGAACATTTTTTGAAAATATTGCGGAACAATATCATAAAATTCTGCTGGATAATATTGCAAAATTCTGCTGAATATGACATAATAACAGTGATGATTGGAGGAGATGGAAAAATGGGTATTGCGGATAGAAAAAAATATAAGCAAAGAATTATCGATGTGCAAGTTGAACGCTATTTAAAAAATTTCGGAGCCGTATGCATAGAAGGAGCGAAATGGTGTGGTAAAACATGGACTTCTTCTTACCACAGCAAAAGTGAATTTCTGGTCGGTGATCCAAGTAATAATTTTCAAAACAGGCAGCTCGCAGAAGTGTCTCCTGCCATCATTCTTGATGGGGAAACTCCGAGATTAATTGATGAGTGGCAGGAGGTTCCTCCGATTTGGGATGCAGTTCGGTATGCTGTAGATCAGAGAGGAAAAAAGGCGCAGTTTATTCTAACAGGTTCGTCTACTCCGAACAAAAAAGGTGTTTTACACAGCGGTGCCGGAAGAATCGGAAAACTTCGCATGAGAACCATGTCCTTATACGAATCAGGTGACTCTTCTGGAAAGGTTTCGCTGAAAGAACTATGTTCCGGGAAACTGGTGCAGTCACTGACGGGAGAGGTGAATCTTCGTGATTTGATTTATTACGTGGTGAGAGGGGGTTGGCCGGGCAATCTCGGTGTTTCCGAAGACGACGCACAGATGTTACCCATTTCATATATCAAGGCTATTATTGATGACGATGCTCAGCGAATCGATGGAATAAGATATGACAAGGATAAAATGGAGCTTTTGTTGCGTTCACTAGCGAGAAACGAAAGTACAACTGCCTCACAAAGCAAATTGCTCTCCGATATAAAAGACTATGACGATGAGCAACTTGACAGAAGCACGGTTGCTCAATATCTAGACGTTTTTTCAAGGATGTTTCTGCTAGATAATCAGCCTCCGTTTTCGAGTAATATACGGTCATCCGTGAGGGTGAAGCAATCGGAAAAAAGGCATTTTTGTGATCCGGCTCTCGCATGCGCATTGCTGAAGGCCACACCGGAAAGACTACTTAGAGATCTCAAGACGTTTGGTTTCATGTTTGAGGCATTATGCGAGCGCGATTTGAAAATCTACGCCGAATCCTTCGGCGCAAGCCTGTTCCATTATCAAGATTATCTGAATCGGGAAATCGATGCGGTAATTGAGCTTGAGGATGGTGCTTGGTGCGCATTTGAAATCAAACTCGGGGCAAATCAAATCGATGCTGCCGCCAAAGAACTGATTGAGATCCGTGACGATATTGCAAAAGAGAAAAACGGGGTTCCGCCTTCTGTATTGTGTGTTATTTGCGGAATGTCTAATGCTGCGTACAGGCGGCCTGACGGAGTGTTCGTTGTACCAATCACGGCACTGAAAAATTGAAAATACAGCTGGCGCATTCTCGTGACTTCAATCGTGGGTAAGCCGGCAAAAAGAATATCTGTAAGCCGGCAGAAACGAATAAAACAATTGATAACGAAAGTTCTGATTACCAGGTCGTGCTGACAGTTACATAGATGCCGAAGTACGGCTATTCGACAACAGTTACAGCACCTGACGGAACGACTGTGGATCTGGGTGTTCAAAGTTACACCTTTACAAACGGCAACAGCAAAAAAGTGAAAAAATAAGCAGTACCGTAACAACCGAAACTGACAGTTTTACCTTCCACAGCAGTGAAGGGAACACGGAATATGTCGGTGCCAATAAAAACGACGAGATTGTCGACGAGAATGACACGGCATATCCAGATGTCAGCGAGGTTATTGTGTTTACGAACACCGCAGATGAAGTGATTCCTTCACCGACTAAAGCGGACTTCAATATCATTCCTTTTGCTGTCATATTTGCAGTCGGTCTGATTCTTGTTCCACTGGCAATCAGACGCAAAAAATACCGCCAGTGGTAAAGTGATATATAACCGGAAAATGAGAACACAAAAGGTCATTATCCCGTTTGATATTACAGACCCAGGAATCATGAACCTTCAAGACAGGAGCAGACAATTTAGATCACCATAAAACAAGACTCCCGGAGACTTAACCAGTCTCCGGGAGCTGTTATTTTTTTGAAAGCTTGGTCATTTGACCGCGATTCAGACATACGATATCTGGACTAACTTGTACAGGCAATGAAAGGTTTTGTCTTCGGATCAGAATCACTTTTTATGATCATTACCTAAACGTAAATTATCTGAAATATGTATCGA
>CACXBN010000218.1 GCA_902765885.1 uncultured Ruminococcus sp.
GAAACTAGTTTGTTTGCCAGTTTGATGGCCATGTCATGTTCAGGATATATGACTTCTGCTCCCAATAGTCTAAGTATATCACCATGTTCCTGACTGGTTGCTTTTGCAATGACCCTTTTAACACCGAGTTTCAACACTGTCATTGTTGCCAAGACACTCGTATCAAGTTTTCCGCCAATTCCTATTATAACGACATCCGCTTCAGCAACGCCTGCTTCTCTGAGATTATCGGAATTCAGTTCATCCATTACAAAGGCATCAGGAGTAAACGCGGATGCAAGCTCTATTTTTCTTCTGTCTTCGTCTATGACTATGACATCTTCTCCTTTTTCAGCCAATGATTCTGCAATGGCAAATCCGAACCTTCCTATACCTATCACAGCGTAAAGACACGCCTCTTTTTTCTTCTCGGTTTTTTTGATAACTGTATCTACTTTTTGAATGTGCTTGGGGCTCATCTTGTTCCTCTTTTTGTTTGGTGCCATAATTTGACTCCTTTGCCTCAAAATATAGTTATTGCTTATCCTATCGGAAAGCTTTCTTCCGGTCTTGAAACTCCGCTCTTTTTCTCTTTTGCAAACATTGTTGCTATCGTGAGCGGTCCGAGCCTGCCTATGTACATTGTTATAATAATGAGAATCTTTGAAGCATTTGTGAGAGACGGTGTTATTCCCGTTGAGAGACCGACTGTTCCAAAGGCGGAAAAGCACTCAAAAATCGCATCTCTCATTGAAACTCCTGTCTCAAACATACACATGAGAACAGACGTCATAATTGCCCACAGCAGTCCAAATGAGACTATAATGAAGGATTTGTATAAGATATTGTCAGGAATCTTTTTGCCAAATGACCTTGCTTCCTTGCCAGATGATGTAGCCATCAGAGATTTTATAAGCGCATATATGGTAGTTGTCTTAATTCCGCCTCCGGTTGATCCGGGTGATGCTCCTATAAACATCAATGCGCACATAACAAGAAGCCCGGCATTTGAAAATCCAGACAGAGGATATGTCGCAAATCCCGCTGTTCTTGCGGTGGTACTGGCAAAAAACGCTCCGAGCCACGATATGTTTTCTCTCTCTGTAAGCTTAATGATGAGCGTTCCGGCTATAAGAAGAATTCCAGTCATCATCAATACGATTTTTGTATGTAGCGAAAACTTCTCTTTTTTTCTGTGAGTAATCAATTCTCTTATAACGAAGAATCCCAATCCCCCGAAAATAATCATCAACGCCGTTACAATGTTAAAGTAAATGTCACTTGTGTAATCGCCGATGCTGTTTCCGTGTCCGATTATATCAAATCCTGCATTGTTGAATGAAGATATTGAATGGAAAGCAGACATCCATATTGCTTTTCCTGTAGGGTACTCTTTTTTGAAAGAAAAGAAAAATGCTATCGCACCCGCAATTTCAAAAGAAAAATCCATGATTATCACTGAACGTATCAATGGTGCTATACCGTTCCAGGTCTGGTAGTTTAGTGCCTCCTTGACTATGCTGGAGTTTCTTCTTCTGATTTTTCCTCCCAGAAGGACGAAAACTCCAACCCCGAGAGAGGTTATTCCAAGGCCTCCGATTTGAATCAGGATCAGTGCCACAACCTGGCCAAAAGTGGAGAAAGCGACTCCCAATTCTACGGTTGACAGCCCCGTGACACAGACACAGCTGACTGAAGTGAACAGTGCATCAAGATATTCAACTTTTCCATTCCCGCTGTGGGCTGCCGGCAGTGAAAGAAGCACCGATCCCGTAAGAATGACGAGGATAAATCCCAGCGCTATAACCCTTGCCGGAGTGATAATGGTCTTTTTGCTAGATGGAGTCATTTTCGGCTCCTCTCTTTCTTTAATCAAAGATGATCAGGCAATTATTGTTTTTGTGAAATCATTCTGTCAGCGGCCGCCATAACTGCAAGCCTTGCGCTTTCGTATGTTAGTCCGCCCTGCATAAATGCCATATAGGGCGGTCTCATCGGACCATCTGCCGAAAGTTCAATCGATGCTCCACCCACAAAAGCTCCTGCGGCCATTATAACCGGATCATCATATCCCGGCATATCCCAGGCCTCAGGAACGACATGAGCGTCAATCGGTGACGCAGACTGTATCCCCCTGCAGAACCTTTCAAGCCCCTCCGGACTTGCACATGTCACGGTTTGTACTATATCAGATCTTCTTTCGCTCCATCCGGGTGACACTTCATATCCGAGCTGTTCAAAAATATATGCTGCAAGATGTGCGGTTTTCATTGCCTGTGCAACTGTGTGCGGTGCATAAAATAGTCCTTTGATCATATTTCTGTTCTGGCCCAAAGACGCCCCTACGTCGAGGCCTACTCCGGGACATGACAGTCTGTTGCCGCATAACCTTACCGGCTCCTCTCGACCTACTATATATCCTCCGATGTCTGCCATTCCCCCGCCGGGATTCTTAATGAGTGAACCCATGACAAGGTCAGCTCCTCTGCTCTCCCTGACTCCGGGCAATGAAACTGTCGGCTCGTATTCCTCCGTGAATTCGCCATAGCAGTTATCAACCATGAAAAGGGGACACCGAATGCCTGCTTCGTCTGCAAATTTCGCTGTATAGTAAGATGCCCTTGTAATCTCTTCTGTTGTCAGTGTCGGTCTGGCTGCATATCCTTTGGAACGCTGCAGGTACACTATTTTCAGAGAATTCCCGTATTCTCTTATCTTTTCGGCAAGAGAATCGAGGTCAACAGGATATCCGCTGCTTTTCAATTCTATCTGATCATATCTGATTCCCCAGTCAATAAGCGATCCTTCACCTGCTTTTGCTTCTCCGATTCCTATTACATCAAGAAGAGTATCGTAAGGTTTGCCGCTTATCGAAAGCATTGCATCACCCGGCCTGAGCACTCCGAAAAGTGCAACTGCAATCGTATGAGTTCCAGAAAGCAGAGACGATCTCATGAATCCGGCTTCTGCCCTGAACACAGAAGCTGCAAGTGAGTCGATCACATCCCTTCCCCGGTCTCCATATCCATACCCGGTAGATGCTGCAAAAAGGGATTCAGATACAGAATGTTCTCTGAAGCAGTCAAGCACGTGTTCTGTATTGTTTGAGGAAATTCTGTCGATATCGTCAAATATATCCCTCAGGCTGTTTTCTGCAGCCCTGCACAGATTTCTCGTATTTTGGGATATTTCCATTTATATGTTCTCCTGATTGTTTGTTTTCTCAGCCTGAAGCCAAATCATCAGTACAGTGATATCTGCGGGGTTGACACCGGATATTCTTGAGGCCTGACCGATGGTGTGCGGCTTTACGATATTGAGTTTTTGCGCAGCTTCGATTCTGAGGCCCCTGATTTTAGCGTAGTCCACATCTTCCGGCAAAACTGTTGTATCAGCCTTAAGTTGCCTGTTTACCTCCTCAAGCTGATGCCTTATATATCCTTCGTACTTTATTTCCGTCTGAACGCGTTCCCGGATTCCTCTTGTAAGTTCCGGTCTGTCATGGTCATAAGGCGCAGTTTCATCATACTCTATCTGAGGTCTGCGGATAAGTACTGCCATCGTAGTTCCGCTTGTAATCTCCGCCGTGTCTTTTTCCTTGAGCAATTTGTTGATTCCCGATGACGGCCCTAGATTCAACGAATTCAGTCTATTAATTTCATTTCTGACTGTTTCCGTTCTCTCAAGAGTTTCCCTGTATCGTTCATCAGAAAGCAAGCGTGCATAATGGCCGTATTCCGACAGCCTTTCCTCGGCATTGTCCTGCCTGATCAGCAGTCTGTATTCACTTCGTCCTGTCATTATTCTGTAAGGCTCATTTGTTCCCTTGGTCACAAGATCATCTATGAGAGTTCCAAGATATGACGAATGTCTGGGCAGAACTATCTGATCCATATTACGTATATATAATGAAGCATTGATACCGGCAAGGAGTCCCTGTGCAGCAGCTTCTTCATATCCTGAAGTCCCGTTAAACTGTCCGGCACCGTAGAGCCCTCTTACTTTCTTGAATTCGAGTGTTGCTTTGAGCTCAAGCGGATCAACGCAGTCATATTCGATCGCGTAAGCGTATCTCATTATTTCCGCTTTTTCGAATCCTTTCAGAGAATGAAGCATCTCTTCCTGCACATCGGTAGGCAGAGATGACGAGAATCCCTGAAGATATATCTCGTCCGTGTTCAGCCCCATCGGTTCGACAAAGAGCTGATGTCTCTCCTTATCAGCAAATCTGACCACCTTATCTTCTATCGAAGGGCAGTATCTGGGACCTGTTCCGTGAATTTTTCCTGAATAAAGCGGAGATCTTCCGATATTTGCTTTGATTATTTCATGGGTTTTTTCATTTGTGTAAGCTATGTAACATGGAATCTGTTCTATGGAGTTCAGTTTTCGCTCATCTGTTCTCGATGAAAAAGGAGTAATGTGCTCTTCTCCGTATTGGATATCAAGCACACTGAAATCTATCGATCTTCTGTGAATCCTCGGCGGTGTTCCCGTTTTGAACCGCATTTCCCTAATCCCAAATGATGCTATGGAATTCTGAAGATACGTTGAAGGAAGAGATCCGTCTGGGCCGGCACTTCTGGACACATCACCTACATGTGTTTTCCCTCCGAGATATGTTCCCGTGCATACTATTACTGCCTTGCAGGAAAAATCCCCTGCCGGAGCGGTCCTTACTCCCTTGATTTCATAAAGGCCCTCTTTTACCGGCTCAGCGATTATTTCGGTTACTTCAGACTGTATAACCGCGAGCAGTTTTTCTTTTTCAACTGTTTCCTTCATAATCCCGGAATACAGTCTTCTGTCAGCCTGTACTCTCTTGGACCGAACTGCTGCGCCTTTACTTGTGTTCAGCATCCTCGACTGTATAGTTGCCTTGTCTGCGGCATATCCCATCTCTCCGCCGAGGGCGTCTATTTCAAAAACAAGATGGCCTTTGCCGGTTCCTCCTATGGAAGGATTGCACGGCATATTTGATATGGAATCCAGAGACAGCGTAAACAGAGCCGTCCTGATTCCGGTCCTCGCACAAGCAAGCGCAGCCTCGACACCGGCGTGTCCGGCGCCTATCACTGCAACATCAAAACTTTTGTTGTCCATTTATTATACCCTAAATCCATCATAATGAAGCTACAAACTGGGCGAATGTAGCTACCGGTATTATTGTAGCAATTGAAAGGAGGGTGGATGATCCTACCAGTTCAGAAGCATACCCCGGCGATATTTTATACATTTCTCCAAACATCGTAACCACAGCGGGACAAGGCATGGCTGCCATGACGCCGCTGAAAATCACCAGATAATCCGGCAATCCGAGTAATTTCACTATTACTATAGCGGCTAGAGGCATGGCAATGAGCCTCATTGCGCAAACGTAATATACATGCCAGTTTGTAAACATTTTCTTGAAGCTTCTTCTGGCAAGATTGGCTCCGGTAATCATAATCGAAACAGGCGTTCCTATATCTGCAATCGCGGAAGTGAAAGATGTGATAAACGCCGGATACTTTATGTTAATCAGGAAGAGCACAAGTCCTATTGCAATCGGCACAGTGCCGTTATTTATAAAAATCTTTCTCGGAGTGATCTTTATATCTTTTCTGTTCCTTGCAAGTATGGCAATTCCCCATGTCCACAGAAACAGATGAAAGCTTACCAGATAAAACGCCCCGTAAAAAAGCCCGATTTTGCCAAAAATCGCCTCGAGTATCGGAAAACCTATAAATCCTATGTTGGCAAACACCATGGAATACTCGGAGAGCTTTCTTTCATCCATTGGCTTTATCGGCTTTGCGAGAAGAAATGCGATCGCCGCCATTCCGGCATGCATGCATATGCCAATCAAAAGTATCAGCAGACCGGTTTTGAAATTGTCTACGGAAAACTCAAGTCCCAGAAAAGAATTGACTATGAGAAACGGCTGTACGATTTTAATCACAAAAACCGACAGTTTTTCCGTGACCGATTCACCAAGAACTTTTGTCTTCCCGCCTATGAATCCGGTTGTCATCATCAAGGCGAATATTCCCACGGTCGATAAAAGCGAAGTTAACTCAATCATATAAACTCCGTTAATGCAGATCTTATCTTATTTTCCTCCTGCGGCTGAGCAAAATCACAAGCGTGGCTGCCGCAGCGATAAGCGAAAGTCCCCCTATTGCAATGGCTGCAATCTGTCTTGCCGAAAGTCTGAACGGTGCAGCCTTTATGACCTCACCGCATCTTTCACATATTATGCCGCCGTCTTCAAGATCCACGGGGATATGTCCGAGAGGAAGGATATCGTATTCTTTTTCTTCTCCGCATACGGTGCATTTCATTGTCCTTTTGCCGTATTCGGTGCATGTGGGCTCCACAAGACCTGTTTCGACAAAATCATGCCCTTCAGCCTCTCTTATCTCTTCGACCTTATCTCCGCACACTTTGCATATCCTTATGAGGATACCGTCCTCGGTATGTGTGGCCTCCCTGTCCTCTGTCACTTCATAGTCATGGCCTGAAACCGGAAGTATCTCCGTATATTCGTCTCCGCATACTGAACAGATATACTTTGCATATCCTTCTTCCGTGCACGTTGAAGGGCTCTCATCGATAAGTTCATAATTGTGCCCCTCGCCGTAGATCTCCTCTTTTTCTTCGATTCCGCATTTTCTGCATCTTTTCAAAGTGATTCCGTTCTCGGTATGTGTGGGCTTTGTTTCGGAAATTATCTCGAAATCATGCCCGGTAGCAGGAAGAGTTTCGGTATATTCATGGGAATCGCACGGATAACCCTTGTTATTAAGGCTGTACGTGATCTGGCAGACATAATTCACATATCCGCCTTCCGTACATGTCGGTTCTTTCGAGTCTGTCTTTCTCCAAAAATGTCCTTCCGGGTCTGGTTCAAGTGATCTGGTTCCGCTTTTGATTCCGCAAATCGAACATCTTCTCGATTCTGTTCCCGTAAACATGCAGTTTGACGGATAATCACGCTCATAATCTCCGAAAACGTGTTCATGATCAAGGTAATATGATGCAAGAGCATCAGCTTCGGCCTGCGCTATCTTCTTCAGATTATCATCACTGTCAAGCACCGACAGGTCAAACGAATTGGTAAGATATCCGTGCTCTATGATAATAGACGGAATGCCGAATTTGGAAGCCCATGTATTCAGAGAATAATAATCACTGACTGTCCCGTATTCAGCAGCCCCCGGCATATCCCACTGATGTTCATCGTTCCAGTAATACACCCCAAGTGCATCACCCGTATCGTACCTGATCTGGACTTTTCCCCTGGGAATTCCCACTGAGGAATAAATATTGTCGAGTATCATCCCGGCAAGATCCGATGCATTGTATCTTTCAATCAACGAAACGAAGGTAGTTGCACCGCTTACATATGTTTCCGCCACGGTGTTACAGTGCATGGAAAGAATAACGTCCGCACCGCCTTCCGCTGCACTGAGCGCTCTTTGCGGAAATTTGAGAAGGATATCATCCTCACGTGTCATAACGACCCTGAAATTGCCATTCTCCTCAAGAGCCGCTTTGAGATATTCAGAAAGTTTCATATTGTACACTTTTTCGGCGTAAGTTCCTTTATCAGATCCTCCGTCGATTCCTCCGTGACCGGGATCGATTGCAACAACTATTTTGCCCTCTGCCTCATAGTCGGCACTTATATACAAAGACATGGCACATAACAATATGAAAAAGCAAATTACTGCTGATGATAA
>CACXBN010000219.1 GCA_902765885.1 uncultured Ruminococcus sp.
AAATACCGCGCCGGAATCCGGCGCGGGTTAATAGTTCTTTTGCGTATATTCTTACTTCAAATCTCCTCTGCTTATCTGATACCTGCCGTTCTTTCCTTTATAACAGCATTATATCTTGGCAGGATTTGTTTGAAAGGCCTTTGCAACCTCGGCCATCATATGCGAAAGTACTTCTTCTTTGGTTGTCATAACCGCATTACATATAGGACACGTATACGGAAGTTTAGAGGGATCACCCCAGTCGATGGCTGTTCCTCCAGCAATCTTCTCCAACTCGCCAAAGTTCAATTCGCTCTCAATTAATTCAGTTTTCTTTTCCATTGATGAGTACTCCTTCCCCTAATTTCTGAGCACACTCTTTTTCCATCAGTTCCGCACCGTATAAGAACATTGCAGCACAAGCCAACGTCTGAAAATGGTTGTATGCCTCCTCAAACCTAAAAAATAGATTCAACAATTCAGGATCACTGCTAGTTTTAAAGATATTCTCGATTTTATCAAAGTAAACATGGTATTGTTTTTTTGCTGCTTCATATTCTTCCAAAAGATCTTTCGGGAGCCTATTTGCAGAATAGGAATACGGATCATCCAAAGGGCCTTCAATAATATGTCTATCATAAAAATCTTGTTTATTCATGGTATTGCCACTCCATCTGTTATTAAATATACAGGCCCTGTAAGACAACTCTAGCATATTCTAAAAGTATAGTAAAGATATGCCGAAAAGCTGATTTCACTATTAATGAACCATTTTGTGATGCCTTTTATGATAGACACTCTTATGAATAAACAGAAATACGGCCGCGAACAAGCCTGTTTGACGAGTATATTTGTCACAATTCGAGTGACAAATAGTGAAAGATTTTAAACCATTAAATTTTTATAAAGTGGTGCTTTGACATAAATCCTACTCGGATTCCGGCATTGTATTCCAGTAACCACCTTGAAAATTACATATATCCAATTCGTAATTTTTTCACGTCCTCTAATGAGGGAACAGAATCAGGAGATTCTTTTCGGAAATCTCTTGACCTGCGCTCGGGCACAGGTTGTACAGTCACAAAAGGAGGACGAATTGAACACTTACAGGAGCGGATGGATCATGAAACACATCGGTATCTCAAGGAAGACCCTTGAAAGCTATGAAATGCGAGGCTACATACATCCTGCAAGAGATAAAACCAGCAGCTACAGGAATTATACCAGACAGGATATCGAAACAGCTTGGCAAATCAAACAGCTTGTCGGCATCGGTTATACACATGCCGAGATTCGTGAAATGCTGCAAAAAGCAGATACATATGATTTCACGAAATACATTTCCAGAAAGATCACGGAACTGGAAAGCAAACGACAGGAATTAGAGGACATTATCAACCATGCCAGAGAAATAGAGAGCAGCGGAAAGCTGCCGCCCGTTCCCTGGCCAGAACACCGTTGATCCTATTCAAACCTTATGTAACCTACACACAGGGAGTGATTGAATACAATAATGTCAATCACTCCCATTACAGCCAAAAGGAGGAGTCGCTGCAATGCAAAAGAGACTATTATCGCTGATTCTGCTGTTCATCATTTCAAGCCTTACTCTGTTCGGGTGTGGAAACAACAATGCCCCAGTCGATTCAATCACCTATGAAGAATTCCCGGAGAAAGTCAAGGAACTAGGTGTGGAATTCGAAACTGTCGAAATGATTGCAGAAGTAATAGGCGCCCAAGAAGGAATCAAGCTTGATACAGAGGATTACGGAAACTGCGAATTATATCGTTTTGATCCGGATTCCGAGGCATACAAGACCTTGGAAAAAGAAGGTTCCCTTGAACTCTTCGGTCAAAAGTATGAATTTCTGACGCATGACGGTTTCGGTTTCCTGATTGATGATGAATTCCCTGAATATGATCAGGTAATTGAGCTTTTTAACAGGCTCAGACAATGATCATTCTTAAGTCTTTTCACAGAGTGGTTCTACGGTGGACCACTCTGTTTTTTGATTCAACATGGTGATCTTCGCTATCAAAGGATTTTCTCTGACCAGCAATTGTCTGGTGATCACCTGCCTGTACGCCTTCCAGTTCCAAATTATTTGTTCTCTTTTCAATATTGATGTCGATTTTCAAGTCAGGTAGTACATTCTCTGCGAAATTCACATCCATTGTCTTCTTCTCTGGCATCAGCCTCCCGATCATCTCTTCCATTTTCCCGCAGTGACTCTGAAACACCTTGAACAACCCCATAAAGTCCTTTGCGTCATCAAAATAAGCTTCACTGAAATGGTCGTACATTTTCTGCCGTTCATCTGCAGTCGGTTCAATCCCAAAACGAAGCATAAACAGTGACCTTATAAAATCCACCTTGAACTCCGCTTCCGCCTCCGCGCTTTCCAGCATCTGCTTTCGGTCACCCCTGAACAGTTCTTTCAGGTTCTCCGTCTTATCTGTCTCATTATGCAGCATGATATCCAGTTTCAGTGAATCATACTCCGGTATAAACTTTCTGGTCAGTTCTCTCAGAAAACAGGATACTGCCTCCCGATCCGTCAACTCGGGATTCAGATATATAGTCCCTGCTCCCTGCGCGGGAAAATAATACGCGGATTTTCTGTATCCGTCATACAGATCCGGATATTCGGTAATCGACTTCAAATCCACATTCATAGATTCTTTCGCATATTTCGCCAGAATATCCATAAAATAACCGTACTCATACTTTGCAAACTGTATTTGATTCACTCTCCGCAGATGTGTTGTCGGC
>CACXBN010000220.1 GCA_902765885.1 uncultured Ruminococcus sp.
ATCTACCAGCCGTATGAAAGCGCGGCAAATGTATATTGCTATATGGCTGAACTGATCGATGAAAACGGTAAAACTGTGGATACGAGAAAACTCAGGTGCTACCTCATAGACGGCGAAAGGGAGGAAAGACATCCCTGCACTTTTGCGGGACTTGAAGAAGGAAAGCCATATAAGGTGAATATATATTCGGTCACAGCATCGGGCCTGATGTCAGCTCCCAAAACAATAGAAATATCCGCCGTCAGAACTGCCGTCAGAAGTGACGTGCAGAAATAGCCGTCGACAAGTGTAATTTCGTATTTTGGTTGACTTTCACACTAAAAGTAAGTATAATATCGCTTGGAGGCGTTGCGGGTGTAGTTTAGTGGTAAAACGCCGGCTTCCCAAGCCTGAGTTACGGGTTCGATTCCCGCCATCCGCTTAAAAAGGTCCGGTATCGGACCTTTTTTTGAAATCACGATATTTCGCAAACGGAGTGAACGATGAAGTATTATCATGTACTTTCCGGCGCTTCTCCCGAGGAGCTGCCATTACTGACAAAAGATAATATTCTTGACAATGACGTGTTCATTCTTTGCGACGATGACTGCGTTGTCTCTGAAGAGCTTATAGAGAAAGCAAATACTGATGATACCGGAGCTGCGCCTTATGTCAAGGTCCCCGTTTATGAATACGGATTTTTGTCGAAGTTCATGAATCTCCTGTTTACCATAGGATCGGGGAAAAAGATTCCGGGAACAAACGGTATAGTCATAACAAACGGTGCGGCAGTCAAAAAAATATATTCACCCAAAATAAAGAATACGACCAAATATATTCTGGTCGCAAGCGAGGCGGATCTGAACATCAGCACGGTCGAGGCGGAAAACAAAAAAGCAACAAGCGCCCGAGAATTCTTTTCCAGATTCAGGGCTATCGTAAAGTCTTCCCAGACTATAAGATTCGCACTTTCATCACTGCTGGCTTTTCTTATCGACTATACTATCACACTTGTGCTGGAGGCGCTTCTGAAAGATGTGGTCCCTGACTTCAATAAAGAGATCGCGTTCGTTTCCGCATGGATAGTTTCATCACTGGTCAACTTTACGGTGAACAGGGAATTTGTGTTTCATTCGACAAAAAAGCTTTCAGTTGCTCTCGGAGAGTATTACGGAGTTGCAATTGTCATATTCCTTCTCAAGAATTTTGCAATGGTAGAACTGCTCACGAGAGTACTCGGAGTTCCTCTGGCCGTTGCAAAGCCGATTGCCGAAACCACATTTTTTATCGTCAATTTCTTCATACAAAAAAAACTGGTATTTAAAAAACATAAAAACATAAGAAAACGTAAAACTGCCGAATAGACAGTTTCGGAGAAAAACATATGGCACTGAAGAACACAAAATTCGGACCTCAAAAAATAGGTGAAATGCTGAAGGACAGAAAAAATCTGTTTTTTGCCGGGATTGGCGGGATCAGCATGAACTCACTCGCTCATCTGAGCATGCTGCGCGGTTTTGATGTTGCCGGGTATGACAGGTCGGAAAGTGATATAACAAGAAAACTGGAAAAAAACGGCGCAAAAGTGTACTATGAGGCTAACGAAAGCCATATGAAAGACCGTGAAGCTCTCATTTACACTGTTGCCATGCCTGAAAGCAATCCCGAGTACAGATATGCGGAAGAGAACTCTATCCCCGTAATATCCCGTTCAGACTATCTCGGATATCTTATGAGCGACTACAGAACAAGGATCGGCGTGTCCGGAACCCACGGGAAGAGCACTACTACCGCAATGATCGGAAAAATATTCAAAGACGCCGGTGACAGACCGACCGTTCTCAACGGGGCCGTAATGAAGGAAACAGGCACGGTCGACATAATTGGTGACAGGGAATATTTCGTGTTCGAAGCGTGCGAATACATGGATTCATTCCTTGAGTTTTTCCCGACTATAGCTGTTGTGCTGAATATAGAAGTTGACCATGTCGACTATTTCAATTCGCTGAATCAGATAGTCGATTCATTTACGAATTTTATCAATATAGCAGGCAGTGACGGATATGCGGTGATCAACCTCAATGACAAGGACTGTATAGCGGCAGCTGAAAAATCCGTCTGCAAAGTGGTATCTTTTGCTCACGAAAACAGCAATGCGGATTATTATTCTGACAATGAGGTCTCGGTCGGAGGTTTTCCGGAGTTTGACGTGATGCATGAGGGAAAGAAGCTTGCCAGAATAAAGCTGAAGATTCCGGGAGAACACAATGTAAGCGACGCGCTGGCTGCTTTTGCCGCTGCATCTCTCTGCGGTGTGGATCCTGAAACCATAGCGGCATCTCTTTCTTCATTCGAAGGAATCAAAAGACGCATGGAAAAAATATGTGAGACCGACAGGGGATCTCATCTCTATACCGACTATGCTCACCATCCTACCGAAATTACCGCATCGATCCGCGGAATAAGAAAAATATGCACCGGAAAACTGAAAATAGTCTTTCAGCCTCATACATTCTCAAGGACGGCCAGCCTGTTTGACGATTTTGTCAGAGCGTTTGCCGGAAGTGAAGCTGATGAAATCATCCTGTGCGACATATATCCGGCAAGAGAGACCAATGTTTACGGAGTATCATCGGAAATGCTTTCCGAAGCCATCAATGCTCAGAGTAAACCATGTTCGATCGTCGGAGATTTTGATAAGACAGCGGAATATGTATATTCTTCCTCTGGAGAAGACGACATCATAGTTGTCATGGGAGCAGGGGACGTGGTAAAAGTATCCGACATAATAACCGACAGACATAAGGCCTGACGGCCATGATCCCTTCGCACCAAAACTGCAGAAGGGATTTTTTGAAAATATTCCGGCATATAAGTTTAACCGAAAGGAAATAATTCCGATGATTTCATTCGAAAGTGATTATGTATCCGGAGCTCACCCAGAGGTGCTGAAAAGGCTTGTGGAAACCAATTTCGAATCACTCCCGGGTTACGGAGATGACAAATACACGGTGAGTGCCAGGGAAAAGATCAAAACTGTCATCGGGAAACCCGAAGCTGATGTTTTCTTTGTGAGCGGGGGAACACAGGTCAATCAGCTGGTCATATCCACTCTGCTCGATGACGGAGACGGGGTTGTGGCAGTGAAATCAGGTCACATAAATGTGCATGAATCCGGGGCAATAGAGTTTACGGGGCACAAAGTACTGGCAATTGACGGAAAAGACGGGAAAATAGTCCCGGAAAAGCTTTCGGAATATCTTGAATCGGACTATGATGATCACATGGTGAGACCGGGCATGCTGTATATTTCACATCCGACCGAATACGGAACCATCTATTCGAAAAAAGAGCTTTGTGAAATTTACGGGATATGCAAAAAGCACTCCATCCCCCTTTTTATCGACGGAGCAAGACTTGGATACGGACTTTCATGTTCGAAATCCGATATGGATATAAAGGAAATTGCATCGATGTGCGATGTTTTCACGATCGGCGGAACGAAAGTAGGGGCTCTGTGCGGTGAGGCTGCAGTGTTTTCCGGTATTAGGGCTCCTGAAAGATTTATCGCCAAAATCAAGCAGCGCGGCGGACTGATGGCGAAAGGCAGAGTGCTCGGAGTTCAGTTTGACGCTCTTTTTACGGACGGGCTCTATTTCAGAATCAGTGAGCACGTCGCAGGAATGGCTGACATGCTGAGGAACGGACTCATAAAACTGGGGGTGGAGTTCTTTGTCGATTCTCCGACCAACCAGCTTTTTCCCGTATTTGACGATTCGGTGATCGAGAAAATCAGCGGGAAAGTGAAATACAGCTTTTGGGAAAAAGCCGGACACGGCAGATCTGTCGTCAGATTTGCGACAGGATGGGCAACTGAAAAAGAAGATATTGAAGAACTTCTCACAATACTCAATAAAGTACTGAAGAACGATTAATAAAGATAATGTACGTTGGAGCTTTTCAGGGGGTATCGTATTATGAACAGAGAAAAAAGCAGAAACACATTATGGATAGCCGTTATAGGCGGTGTAATAGTAGCGGCGATTTTGATAGTCGGAACATTCCTGCTCGGACAGAGTGCAAGTCATGATACGGATGCAGCCGTAAGGTCAGTAAGCCTTCTGTACCTCGACGAACTTGCAGGACGCAGGGAAAAGGTAGTGTCATCAAATCTCAAACAGACGATCGAGAAAGCCAAGATTGCGATCGATCTCATGGGGGAAGATGATATAAGTGAAATCTCAAATCTTCAGGCATACCAGAGCAGAATGAAGAGGCTTTACGGACTTGAAAAGTTTGCGTTTGTGGATACGGAAGGCCGTATATATACGTCGTTAGGTATAGAAGAGAATATATCGGATTATCATTTTGACTACAAAAACATAGATGAAGCTGAAATATCCATTTTGAATCTGGATACACCCGATAAAAAAGTCATTATAGCCATTCCGGTAGATATCAGGGCCTTTGATAATATAAACTTCTGCGCGTCATTTATAGAGATAGATATGGATGAGATGCTTGAAGGTGTTTCGCTGAAATCAAACGAAGGCGATACAACCTTCTGCAATATATAAACAAAAGACGGGATCGCACTCAGCAACACGGTATTGGGAGGCCTTGCGGTTGAGGACAATCTTCTGGAAGCGCTGAAAAGGGCTGAGTTTGACGAAGGATATTCATACGAGAGACTTGTCGATAATTTTAAAAACGGGACAAAGGGCGAAGTCTCGTTTACATACGAAGGCATAAAGGAAACTCTCAGCTTCGTTCCGGTAGAAGGAACTGACTGGTTTCTTACATACCTGATAAGAGAACAGGTAATTACCAACAACATAAGCGCAATTTCAAACAGACTGATCATACGATCATTTATCCAGTCGGCGGTCACTATCCTCGTTTTGATCCTAATGTTTGTTTTCATTATCTACCAGATCAGAAAAAACTCGAAGCTTGAGATAGAAAAAGAAAGAGAAAACGCCGAGAGCCGTGTAAAACAGGAGGAGATGGAAGAAAAGATCTCACTCCAGGACAGGCTTTTGGAAGAAGAAAAGAAAAGGAGCCAGCAGGATCAGATGATCACCGCAATGGCGGCCGATTACAGAAGCGTATACTATATAGATCTTGACAACGACGAAGGCATATGCTACAGGTCTGATCCAGCAGATCCGGAACAAACTCCCGAAGGGATCCATTTCAGCTTCTCAGAGCGTTTCAAGTGGTATGCGGACAACATTGTTGCGGAGAAATACAGAGAAGGGTTTATTGATTTCATTAAACCCGAGAACATAAAGAAGGGTCTTGAGAAAGAGCCCATAATCGCCTACAGATATCTTGCCAAAAGAGCAGGGCGAGAGTATTACGAAATGATCAGAATGGCCAGCGTAAAACATTCCGGAGACGGCAGCGAAACCAATGATAATGCCGTAGGACTCGGCTTTACGGTCATAGATTCGGAAATGAGAAGGTCTTTGGAGCAGCAGCAGGTGCTCAGCGATGCTCTCACCTCAGCTGAACAGGCCAACAGGGCAAAAACAGCATTTCTTTCAAATGTAAGCCATGAAATAAGAACTCCCATGAATGCCATCATAGGACTTGACAGCATCGCACTGAATGATCCTGATACTCCTCCGAAAACAAGAGAATACCTTGAAAAAATAGGAGCGTCTGCAGAGCACCTCCTGGGACTTATCAACGACATTCTTGACATGTCCAGAATAGAATCGGGAAGAATGGTCATTAAGAGCGAAGAATTCTCTTTCTCCAAGCTCATCGAGTCAATCAACACTATGATAAACGGACAGTGTGAGGACAAAGGCCTGGATTATAAATGCACAATAAATGGGCATGTCGACGATTACTATGTAGGTGACAGCACAAAGCTCAGACAGGTGATAATAAACATTCTCGGAAATGCAGTGAAATTCACGCCTGTCGGAGGCAAGGTCGGACTTGATATCGAGAGACTTGCGGAATTTGACAGGAAAACGACATTGCAGTTCAAGATTTCCGATACCGGAATAGGTATGAGTAAAGAGTTCATCCCTCATGTTTTTGATACATTTTCCCAGGAAGATCCTTCAGCTACCAACAAATACGGATCTTCAGGTCTCGGACTTGCAATCACTAAGAATATAGTCGAAATGATGAATGGCAATATTCATGTTGAGAGCGAAAAGGGAAAGGGATCCACTTTCACCGTGACCGTAACTTTAGGGGACTCCGATAAGAAAGACGGAGAGAAGGAAACGGAGATCAATCCGCATGAGATGATGGTACTTGTCGTTGACGACGATCCCGTTGCCTGCGAACATGCTCATCTTGTTTTGGAAAAAGCCGGGATAGTTTCTGAAACAGCCGGATCCGGGGAAGAAGCCATTGAGATGGTCAAACTCAGACATGCAAGGCAGGAGCCGTACAATTTGATTCTCGTAGACTGGCAGATGCCCGGTCTGGACGGAGTCGAAACCACAAAACGGATCCGTTCTATAGTAGGCGATGAATCTGCTATAATCATCCTTACGGCCTATAAATGGGATGATATTTTCGATGAAGCCATAAAGGCAGGTGTTGACAGCTTTGTGTCCAAACCTCTGTTTGCCTCAAATGTTATGGAGGAATTCAAAGAGGCGGTCAGAAGAAAAACATCTGATACTGGCAAAACCAAAACTGAGCTCAGCGGCATCAGAATCCTTCTCGCGGAAGACGTACAGATCAATGCGGAACTCATGATCATGATGCTCAGCACCCGCGACATCAACGTAGATGTAGCCGAGAACGGCCGTATTGCGGTTGACAAGTTCAAAGCAAGTCCCGACGGGTATTATTCGGCTGTTCTCATGGATATGAGAATGCCTGAGATGGACGGTCTTGAGGCTACAAAAGCCATAAGGAGACTGGAAGGACGCAAGGACGCCAAGACCATACCCATAATCGCGCTCACCGCCAACGCCTTTGATGAAGATGTCCAGAGAAGTCTTCAGGCAGGGCTGAACGCGCATCTTTCCAAGCCTATTAAGCCGGACATTCTCTTTGAGACGCTGGAAAACCTTGTAAACAAATAACGGATACATGGCCAAAAAAAGCCAAATATTATTGCTTTGAACCCACAAAAATGTTATCATAACAGGGAATGAGGATTTCTCAGGCGCCGGCTGACCGGCGGAGCCAATCCTATTTTCTTTCACGAAAGGAATACTATAATATGAACAAGGACATGCTTTTTGTTGCAGACCATCCGCTTATCAAGCACAAACTATCGATTATGAGAGATAAGGAAACCGGTTCCAAGGACTTCAGACATCTTCTCGAAGAGATCACAATGCTGATGTGCTACGAACTCACATCTGACGTTCCGACGATGGATGTTGAAATCGAGACACCTATTGCAAAGACGATCACCCAGAAAGTTGAAGAGGGACATATGGCCGTGATTCCGATCCTGAGAGCTGGTCTCGGAATGGTTGAAGGTATTCTCAATCTTATTCCCGTCGCAAAGGTCGGCCATATAGGACTTTACCGCGACCCCACAACGCACAACCCCGTTGAGTATTACTGCAAACTTCCGGAAGACATCGAAACGAGATATGTCATCGTGTGCGATCCCATGCTTGCAACTGGCGGTTCCGCATCTGACGCTATCACGATGCTTAAAGCACGCGGATGCAAGAGAATCAAATTCCTTTGCCTTGTTGCTGCTCCCGAAGGCGTTGAAAGACTCCAGAAAGACCATCCGGATGTCAAGATATATGCTGCAGCACTCGATGAGAGACTTAATGAGAACGCGTACATCGTACCCGGACTCGGTGACGCCGGAGACAGACTGTTCGGAACAATGTAATTGTTTCAATGAAGTCGTTCACTGTTAATGAAAACGATTCGGGCCAGAGGATAGACAAGTTTGTTTCAAAAGTCACCTCGGGACTCCCTAAATCACTTTTATACAAATCCATAAGAACAAAAAAAATAAAGATCAACGGCAAAAGAGCCCATGAGGGAGATATGCTCTCCATGGGCGACATTGTTGAAATGTACATTCCTGACGAATTTTTCAGTGAAGGTTCTGATGCTCCTGACTTTTCCAAGGTGAAAATCCAACCCGATATAGTATATGAAGACGAGAATGTCATCCTCTGTGAAAAAAAGCCGGGAGTTCTCGTGCATCTTGGCGACGAGGGCGACAGGAACAGGGCTGCTGCATCTGAAAGGGAAACGCTGCTCTTCATACTTACGGCTTATCTCGCTAACAAAGGTGAGTATTATCCTGAAAGGGAAAATTCGTTCGCGCCGTCTCTGTGCAACAGAATAGACAGGAATACGGGCGGGATCGTCATTTTGGCAAAAAACGCCGTTGCTCTCAGGGAAATTGATGAGGCAATCAGGGAAAACAGGGTTCACAAGAAATATCTGTGTGCCGTTCACGGAAAGCTGGAAGGGGAAAAAACTCTAACTGCCTACCACAGAAAGGACGAGAAGAGAAACACCGCTCTTATATATGATGCCGAAGTGCCCGGAAGCAGGAAGATCATTACCGCATATAAGGCACTTGCATATGACAGAGAGAATGATCTGACTCTTCTCGATATAGATCTCATTACCGGAAGGACCCATCAGATCAGAGCTCACATGGCACATATAGGACATCCCCTTCTTGGAGACGGTAAATATTCAAATAATCTGCAAGACAGAAAAAAAGGATATAAGTATCAGGCGCTCTGGTCATATTCAGTAGGATTTGAAATGGCCGGGACCGGTCTTTCATATCTTGACGGCAAATCATTTTATGTTTCCGGAAAGGAAATAGGCTTTTTGTCCGTTTTCGGAAATTTTGATTATAAAGTACATATAGCAGGACAGAAAAAAAGGAGTAAGAGATGAAGAAAATTTTAGCAATAATGCTTGTGCTTTCCATGATCATCACTGTCATGGTCTCATGCGGGCAGAAAAAGGAAGAAAAACCGAGCGACATTCTGAAGACGATCGGCGACAATGTTCCTGATCCGTTTGATGCAGATGTGACTGTTGCAATGACCACAAACGAGAACGGACAGAATCTGGATGTGAATTTGGAAGCAAAGATTCAGGGCAAAGGCTTTAAGAATTACAAGGAAGGCTTTGACGCAGAAGATACTTTTTACTTTAAGGCAGACCTTACCGAAATATATACTCAGCTTATGAAACAGATGTTCGGAGAGGAAACCGATCTTTCTGAGTATTTCCCGGATCTTACGGCTAAGATCGAGGGAATGCTTGAAAACAAAACATTCTATATCAGCTCACAGATGATGGGTGAAACAAAGGGATCAAAAGCCGATTTCACCGAAATACTTGCGAAGTACAGTGAGTTTGTGAAAGAAAAAGAGGGCGAAGAACAGAAAAGCAAATTTGAAGATATTGAAAAATTTGTGAATGATAAGTTTGATGAAACAGCCGTCACAACAGATACTGACGGAAGCAAGAATCTGACGGCATCTTTCACTAAAGAAGATATCAATACCCTTCTAGACCTCATTCCTGCAGACATGAAAAGCGGCATGGAATCAGTGGATCTGAGTTCGCTCGACAGTGTCAAGATCGATTTCAAGGTAACAAAGGACAACAAGCCCGCTGTTATATCGATTGAACTCGGAACAAGTGCGGAAGGCACGACAGCAAGCGGCACCATAAAAGTGGTATTCAACGGAACAAACGGATTCAAAATCAGTGACATAGACGGAAAAGCAGATTTTGAAGAAATTCAGGCCGAAGAAATCATTAAAGGCTTCAGCGGTATAGCACAGTAAAAAAATCATAACAAACACCCGTATTTGCATTTTTAAATACTTTAACAGGCCGGTGTAATCTCTTATGAATGGGTTTACACCGGCTTTTTTTCAAGTTTATGTGTCTCGAAATCAAAGAGGCGTTTGAATATGTTTCATCAGCTCTCGGGACCAAAGAATATATGGCCCGGTATCATTCTTGTTTCAGAATAATCAGGGATGTTATACGTGATTAGTGCCCATTTTTCGGAAAACAGGACACTGAAGGGGACATTTAAGCTGAAAAATGTCCCTGATTATGCTGTAATGACATCGAACTCAGTGACACAGAGGAAAAGACAATGATTAAAAAACACAGCCGGGTGACAAAAATCTCCCGGCTGTTATTATGGCCAAAACGGCAGTTCGTTTGATATTACAGAGCTATTATCGATTCTATCTGGGTGCAGACCTTTTTGTAGTAGTCATCCCAAGGCATGTTCTCGTCACTTTTGAATACTTCTGCGGTTATGTAACCATCAAATCCTGTTTTCTTCAGAGCTTTCATGATAACCGGCCAGTTGGCAGTGCCTTCAGTTACATCCGTGAAATATCCGCCGGTGTTCGGACCGCCGTTGCGTTTGAAATCTTTAACGTGAATGAACTTGATCCTCTCGCCCAGAATCTCAACCCACCACTCCGGTTCGGAAAGGGCTATGATGTTTCCGAGATCCAGATATATTCCGACATTTTTTGCGTCAAGCCTGTCAAGGAACAGTATCATATCATATGGTGATGTGAAGAACTGTTTCCATGTGTTTTCGAGACCTACGATTATTCCCGACTCATCTATTTCATCTTTTATAGATCTGAAAACATCCAGAGAATTGTCCCATGCGCCTTTAAGGGTGATTCCGTGTTCCATTCCTGCGGGAGCGGTGAGTATTCCTTTTGCTCCGAGCGCTTTGGCAGCTTCTATCTGGTTTCTTATAAGCTGTCTGTAGTTCTCGTGCTTTGAAGGAGTGCCGCTCATATGCTGTGCGAGTGAGGTCGAAATGCTCAGAACAGGGAGATTGTATTTCCTGATATATCCCCTGATTTTTTCATAGTCCTCTCCGGTTGTATCCATAGTGAGTGCGTGGGGAGATCCCGGAGCGTCCACATTGAGTTCTATTCCCTTGAATCCGGCTTCTGACAATGCCCTGAAGGTGTCTTCCATTCCCAGACTTTTTTCTACTGTCCAAGCGTTTAGAGATGGTTTCATTATGTAATCTCCCGAATAATTGAGTGCGATAACCGCCTGAGCCGATTATAATATTTTGCCCCCGTAAAGTCAATTATCAAAACGAAATAACGATGAAAGTGAATAATGCGTACGACAGGCTCCTTACGGTTATGAGACGGCCGGACGGTTTTTTCTGATAAGCAAAATGCAAAAACAAGTTGAAAAAAAGGGGCTGATTGTTGTATAATTTAGCAAGAACAAAAAGATTCGGAGGAAGTAAATGGCACTAACATTTCGTGGCGGTATACATGTTGAAGAAAACAAAAATACCAGCCGCATGCGTATAGAACCGATGTCCGATCCAGATGTGGTATCGATTCCCATGGCTCAGCACATAGGTGCTCCTGCACAGCCGCTTGTGAAAAAGGGCGACAGGGTGCTTATAGGGCAGAAGATCGGGGAGGTACCCGAAGGAGCGCTCGGATGTCCGGTGCATTCCAGCGTATCGGGCATTGTTACGGATATATCAAAGAAAATAACACCGAGCGGTGCGAAGGTGGAATATATAACGATAGAAAACGATCACAAGAACGAAAGGACCGAGGACAACAAGCCTATAGGAAAGAAGCTTTCCGAGGCTACTCCTGAGGAGATCATTGAACTTGTGAGAGAAGCCGGTATCTCCGGAATGGGCGGAGCTGCGTTCCCTACATATGCGAAAATGAAATCCGCAATCGGAAAAGCGGATACACTCATTGTGAACTGTGCGGAATGCGAGCCTTTCATAACCGTAAACCACAGACTGCTTCTTGAAAAGCCTACGGATGTGATAAACGGAGTAAAGGTGATGATCAGAGCTCTCGGCGTGAAGCAGGCTTTCATAGCGGTCGAAGACAACAAGCAGGATGCCGTGAAACTGATGGAGAAATATGCCGAAAAAACAAGCATGATTTCGGTTAAGGTCGTAAAGACGAAATATCCCCAGGGCGACGAGCGTCAGCTGATATACGCGCTTACCCGCAAGGAAGTTCCCGTCGGAAAGCTTCCGGCTGACGTAGGATGCGTTATTTTCAATCCCGAAACTTGTGCTGCGGTATATAACGCATATTCCACAGGACATCCGCTCAGAGCCAGAATAGTAACGGTCGACGGTGACTGCATAAGAAGGCCGAAAAATCTCCTGGTTCCTCTCGGCACGAGTATAAGCGATCTGATAAGTTACTGCGGAGGACTGGTAAAGACTCCGAAGAAGATCGTAATAGGCGGTCCGATGATGGGAGTTGCGCAGTGGGATGCTTCGATGCCGGTTACAAAATCAACGAGCGCGGTGCTTGTATTCTCCGAAAAATTCGACCGCAAAAAAGTCGAACATCCGGAATGCATCCACTGCGGAAGGTGCGTAAACAACTGCCCAATGCACATCATGCCGATGTATATAGCGCAGTTCTCAATGAAGAACGATCTGGCAAGCGCCGAAGAATATGGAGCGATGTGCTGTGTAGAATGCGGTTCATGCTCATACAACTGTCCGGCAGGAGTTGATATCGTACAGCACATAAGAGTCGTCAAGGCTGCGATAAAGAACGAAAAGAGCCGTCTGGCGGCACAGGAAAAGAAATAGGTTGCGGAGGAATAGAAAATGGACAATAAAATAAACAGTTCCCCCGTGGAAAAAGAAAAGATAACGATGCCGGAGATGCTGACGGTTTCTCCGTCGCCTCATGTTAAAAGTCCGGAAACGACTACCACCCTGATGGTCGATGTGCTCATAGCGCTTTCTCCAGCCATTATATGGGGAGTTGTGGTCTTCGGCTGGAGAGCGGCAATGCATGTTCTTCTGTCTGTGGCTGCAGCTGTCGGTGCTGAGGCTCTTTATGAGAAACTCATGAAAAAGCCCATAACAGTCAGGGACTGTTCAGCGGCAGTTACCGGAGTTCTCATTGCGATGAACGTTCCCGTAAGCGTTCCACTGTGGATGCCGGTGGTGGGATCGGTTTTCGCGATAGTCGTCGTAAAACAGCTGTTCGGAGGAATAGGAAAGAACTTCGTTAACCCCGCGCTCAGCGCGAGAGTGTTCATGCTGTCCTGGGCCGGAGACATGACCAGATTCACGGCTGCCGGCGACAGGATAAATTCACTGCTTCCCGCACTCGGTGAAGCAGATGTCGTATCCTCTGCCACACCGCTTGCCGCACTCAAGACGGGCGCTCTTCCGAGCGAGAGTTTCTTGGATATGTTTTTAGGACGCCAGGGAGGATGTATAGGCGAGGTTTCAGCGGTTCTTCTCCTGGTAGGTGCTGTTTATCTTCTCATAAGAAAAGTAATCACATGGCATATCCCGGTCGCATATATCGGGACTGTTGCCGTACTTACATTCATTTTTTCCAGAAACGGCATGTTTTCATGGGAATTCATGCTGTACGAGCTCCTCGCCGGAGGTCTTATGCTCGGTGCGTTCTTTATGGCCACCGATTATTCCACATCTCCCGTATCCCCGAAAGGCAGAATAATATACGGAATAGGATGCGGAGCGATCACAGTGCTCATCAGATTTTTCGGCACTTATCCGGAGGGTGTGTCATTTTCCATACTTATCATGAATCTGCTTGTATGGTACATTGATAAGTTTGCAAAACCTCGCAGATTCGGAGGTAAGACAAGTGGAAAATAGAGAAAATTTCAACAATGAAAACGAACTCTTTGCAGATCTTGCAAAAGCGCTGGCCTCTGAAGAAAACGCCGATTCGAAGACCGGTGACAATTCTGAAGAGGATATCCACTTCACGATTTCCGATATTCCCGAAAACATAAAACAGGGAACACACAGAAAAAAGAAGGATGTATCCGGAAAAGTGACAAAGCCGGCGGAAAACCCGGCTGAAGACGGAAACAGCGAACAGGAGAAAAAGGAATCATCCGCTGCTGCGGCTCCCGGAGGCACAACTGCCGATGCTCAGACTGAAGCACAGGAAAAGGCAGATGATAAGGTTTCCGCAGCCACGACAAACGAAGAAAAAACACGCGATGATGATTTTGTGAAGGCTGACGGCGATGACGTTCTTGAAGAGCCTTCCGACGAGCCGGAAAACACACCGGACGAAGATGAAGATTCGGATGAATATGCGGAGGAACTTGAGAAGCTTGCGGACATAACCGAAGATGAAATAGTTCCGGTACCTGAAGCTTCGGAACATCACAGACATCGCAGACATCGCCACTCGTCCGATGGAGAGGGCGAGAGCGGAGAGAAGATAAGCGTTGTAAAGATAATCGGCGTTCTCGTTTCCGTCTGCGTAGTGATCGCACTGCTTCTTGCAGTAGTTAATTATTTTACCAAAGACAAGATAGCTGAAAATGTCACAGCGGAAAGAAACAATGCCATGAGCGCGATCTTTCCCGACGCTGAAAGCTTTAAGGAGTACACCGCAGCAGGCGGAGAAACCGTTTACATCCCCGTTAAGGAGGGAAAGGCGCTTGGCTACTGCGCTGAGGCAGGCTCGAACGGCTTCGGCGGAGAGATAACTGTCATGGTAGGCGTTGACAGAAGCGGAGCCGTAAAGGGAGTAAGAATAGTGGATATGTCGGAAACCCCCGGAATCGGTACTAAGACAAGAAGCCAGTCATTTACGGACAGATTCAACGGAATCACTGGAGAAGCCATAGCAGGGACGAATGTAGACATGATCACGGGCGCGACATTCTCATCCCGTGCCGTCATAGAATCGGTGAACAAGGTCCTGGGGCTTGAAGTGGATCTCAGCGGATTCTCCGCATCAGACAATTAAGGGGGTGGAAAAATGAAGAAATCTTTCAAAGACATCTTTAAAGAAGGCATTCTTACAAACAACCCCACATTTGTCCAGCTTCTCGGTATGTGTCCGACACTTGCGACCACTACATCAGTCACAAATGCGATAGGCATGGGCCTTTCGACGACAGTGGTTCTTATCTTCTCGAACTTTCTCATTTCACTTTTGAGAAAAATAATACCGAAACAGGTCAGAATAGCCGCATACATAGTCATTATCTCAGGCTTTGTGACAGCTGTTGAGCTTCTTATAAAAGCATATCTTCCGGCACTCAATGCCTCTCTCGGCCTGTTTATACCTCTTATAGTCGTCAACTGCATAATACTTGCAAGGGCAGAGGCATTCGCGTCAAAAAACGATCCCGTAAGATCGGCATGTGACGGTATTGCAACAGGTCTTGGCTTTACCATTGCTCTGATCATAGTCGCAACGATCCGCGAGCTTCTCGGAAGCGGTATGCTGTTTGCCGGAGCTGACGGCACGGGCGGCATCCAGATACTCGGAGACTGGTATTCACCGGCAACGATATTCTTAATGCCGACAGGCGCATTCCTTACTCTCGGATTCGTCATAGCTCTTGTACAGAAGATCCGCAATACCGTTGCGGAACAGACAAGACTGAAGGAGCTTCTCGACGATGCAGTAAAGCACGGATATACGAGCGAATATCTCGAAAGATATAAAAAGAAGAAAAACAAAAACAAGGTCTCAACAGAAATCGTTGATGCCGCAGACAAGTATCCTGAACAGAAAGGAGAAGAGAAATAATGGGAAACATCCTTCTTATAATGTTTTCTGCAATTCTTGTCGAAAACTTCATCTTCTCCAGATTCTACGGATGCTGTCCGTTTCTCGGAGTTTCAAACAAGCCGTCTACAGCCCTCGGCATGGGCATGGCAGTTACATTCGTTATGACCATTTCATCTGCCGTTACATGGGCCATATACCATCTCGTGCTTGAAAAACTCGGGCTTGAATATCTTAAAACGGTTGCGTTTATCCTTGTCATAGCAGCTCTCGTTCAGTTTATCGAGATGTTTTTAAGAAAATTCGTGCCGGCTCTGTACAGCTCACTTGGAATTTACCTTCCTCTGATTACGACAAACTGTGCCGTCCTCGGTGCAGCGCTCGTGAACATTGAGACGGGAAGATCGTTTATAGAAGCCACTGTGTTCGGATTCTCGGCAGCCCTCGGGTTTACGATGGCAATACTGATTTTTGCAGGAGTGAGAGAAAGACTCAATTTTGCCGAGCCGCCGAAATCATTCAAGGGTTTCCCGATACTGCTTATATCGGCAGGCCTTGCAGCCATGGCGTTTTCCGGATTTTCCGGAATGAGATTCTGACGGGAGGGTTGCAATATGGAATCTATTTTATACCCGGCCCTCGTATTTCTTGCTATAGGCGGGGTTGCCGGCATACTGCTCGCCGTTGCCTCGAAAGTCTTTGCCGTAAAGAAAGACGAAAAAGCAGAGAAGATACTTGAAGTCCTTCCGGGAGCTAACTGCGGCGGATGCGGATATTCAGGCTGTTCGGCTCTTGCGGATGCCATTGCAAACGGTGAGGCAAAAGTAAGCGCGTGCACCGCGGGCGGCGCGGAAGTTGCCGGAAAGGTCGCTTCCATAATGGGAGTTGAAGCCGGAGAGATCAAACATATGAGAGCACAGGTAATGTGCTCGGGCACAAATGAATTTGCAAAGAAAAAATATGTATATGAAGGCGTTGATGACTGTGTCGCTGCATCAAAAATAGGCGGAGGGAGCAAGCTTTGTCCCAATGGGTGCATAGGACTCGGTACGTGCGCAAAAGCCTGCCCGTTTGAGGCGATTACCGTAAAAGAAGGAGTTGCGGCAGTTGACTATACCAAATGCCGCGGTTGCGGGGTATGCGTTTCAGCCTGCCCGAAGCACATAATAAAGCTCATTCCTTTCAACAGCAGACACTGGGTGGGATGCATGTCTGAGGACAACGGCAAAGACACCAGAGCGGTCTGTGATGTCGGATGTATTTCATGCAGACTTTGCGAAAAGAACTGCCCTACGGGAGCCATAACGGTAGACAACTTCCGTGCGCATATCGACTATGACAAGTGCATTGCCTGTGACAAATGCATAGATAAATGCCCAAGGCATATCATCTGGTCAGGCGAAACACAGGGCAAGCTCGGACTCATCATCACAAGAGAAAGAAT
>CACXBN010000221.1 GCA_902765885.1 uncultured Ruminococcus sp.
TGATGTTTTCCATTCCGTTAATCATTCCTTCACCTTTTCGACTCTTGCCGCGATCGTCTCTGTCTCGAATGTTTCCTCCTCGAATTCCTTATCGATCGAATACTGAAAAAGTTTCTTTACAATTTGTGTGGCTGGATCGTCTCTTTTAAGTTTCATGCTGGCCAGAATGATCGAGACGCATATTTTTGCCATTCTTACCGGCAGCACTGTCGGATCATTTCTTACCACCGCAAATGCGGCCTCCTGATCTTCATTATTTTCTATTCCGCCCCAAACAAACCTTCCTTCCAGCTCCTGGACTTCTCCGCTCTCTGTTTCTTCAATTCTTATCTTGATCATTTGTTTCTCCTTCTTGAATTACAGCAGCCCGATTTCAAGTTCCCGGCGATGCACTACGGCATCGTGGAACGCATCCGCATCGATCCGGCACCGGTTCCCGATGTAGATCTCTGCATCCGTCTCATATCTTTCTCCCAGTCTCGGCCGGAGGATGTCCGACAGGATCCTTTCCACCGTCCGGAGCGAAATGCGGTATTCTTCCGCAAGCTCTTTTTTTGTTCTGTACATAATCGTGTCTCCCTTGATAATCATTATGATTATCTATTGGCGAAAAAAATTTCCTCTACGGATTTGTTGAAGTATTCAGCGATCCGAATTTTGATTACATCATTCGGGATTCGCTCTCCGCGCTCATACTGAGAAATCGCCATAGCAGTCACGCCGATGTCTTTAGCAACATCCGCTTGGGCTTTTTCTCCTCTAAGAGCACGCAAATACTCTCCTATTGCTTTCTTGTTCAATGTTTCAACCTCCTTTCGATGTAATCATATTGATTATTGACGATTATAATCAATACGTTTATACTTGTCAATATAAAATAAACAAATTGATTATTTCAATAGAGGATGTGAATATGGCTACTTTTTCCGAAAGGCTTTTTGAGCTACGGCGTCAACGCGATCTAACGCAGCTTGATCTCGCAAATTATATTGGTTTAAATAAGCAGACCATCTCACAGTATGAACGCGGCGTCCGCCGTCCAGACATTGAAACGCTTTCCTCTCTTTGTGATTATTTCAATGTCAGCACCGACTATATGCTCGGCAAATCTGACGTCACAATAAGGCTTGTTGATTCTGTAGGGCTTTCTAAGCTCGATTCCTCATTCGTTTTATCCGAATTTGAGGAGAAACTGATCGACGCTTATCGTCAAGCCCCTGAAAGCAGACGTGAAGCAGTTAGGACTCTTTTAAATGTATCGGAAGAATAATATGGCTTTGTTTGGAGGAAAAAATGGGCTTATTCGGATTTAACAAAAAGAAAAAGGGAAAAACTGGTAATGATGATTATAGATCAAGATCTCTAAGTGACATGAAAGTGCCTCCATCTTTATCTGATGCAATTAGGGCATATGTAAAACATGATGATCGTATTGTCATCGGCTCCGAAGTTTATAAGTTAGATTCTGTAGACAATCATGTACGGTCTCATCTTTATATCAGTAACCCTCCGGTCGGGGAGAAGGTTGGCTTTACTGATGATGGCCAATACTTGTTCTATAACGGAAAAAGAATTGCATCTGTTGAAGACAAGGCAGCTTCTATTCATGAACATATTTCCAATGGAGATCTTGTCATTGCGATTCCTGGAAATCCATCCGGAACTGATCTTCCGCTATCAATAGCCTTTTATAAAAAAGAAATCGCCGAAAACACCTCGCGCTTTGAGCTTTCTCTTGTCGTTTCCATAAATTCCGAAACTTCTTATTTCTCCCACGATGAATTTGAAGGATTGGAAATTAGCAAGTTATATAATTCTTATTCCGAAGAGGATGAGGAATTAAAATATATCTTGTATCATCAAGATCATGAAGTCTGCACTATCTCAGCTGTAAAAAGTGAACGGATAGATGATCTTTTAAAAGACGGTTATCAATTATCTGAAGGAAAGGTTGTAAGTGTTAGCGGGACAGACGATTCAGTCCGATTCTCTATAAAAATTTCCCTGGTTTTTATAAAGTGACATGCTATTTATATAGCAAAAGTGCCGCCTGCCCTGTTCCGGAGGGCAGACGGCGTGTCTGACAGGCGAAATACCAAATCAGAGCCTCTTACAAGAGGAAGTATATCACCTGTTCGGACATGTTTCCACAAAAACAGATATAACTATTTTCGGAGGTTTATATGTGGGTACAACAAAAGCCGAATGGAAAGTATCAATACTTTGAAAATTATAAGGATCCTCTCACGGATAAATTCAAAACGGTTTCCGTGACGCTTCCGACCAATAAACGGACAGATCAGAAGGCCGCGGAACGGATCCTGGGCGAAAAGATTCGCGCATTGTCTTTGCATCCGTCAAAATCAAAATCTATCAGCTTTAAATCTTTGACCGCTGCCTATGTCAAATCCCAGCATTCTTCCCGGAAAGCATCTACGGCAAAAACAACGGAATTCAAAATGAAAGTCCTTTGCGATCTGATCGGCGAGGATTCCCTTGTGAAGAATCTCACTGCTCCGTATGTCCGGAAGCAGCTGCAGGCAAGCCGGTCGAATGAGGAGGTCACGAATACCACCTATAACGAACGACTGAAGTATTTCAAGGCCCTCATGCGCTGGGCCTATGAGGAGGAACTCGTCTCTGACATAAATTACCTTGCCAAATTAAAGAAGAAGCCAGAATCTCACAAGGCTGAAAAAATGAAATATCTCGAAGGGGAGGAGCTGCAGGCGCTGATCGCCGGCATGGCGGTCCGCGAATGGCAACTGGTCACACAGTTTCTCGCCCTGTCTGGGCTTCGAATCGGTGAGCTTATGGCGCTGGAAGATGCCGACATAGATCTGTTTGCCCGTGAGATCCATGTCACAAAAACATTTTCCCTTATAACATATGCGATCGATACCACGAAGACAGACACGTCCACGCGGGACGTCTATATGCAAGATGAGTTATTTGATTGTGCGCGAGAGTGCGCGGAATATAAAAAAGAAATTATTGAAATGTTCGGACATCCATCGTCTCACTTCTTCCAGACGATCGACGGAGGCCGCATTCATTACGATGCATATAGAAAATACTTTTCAGAAAATACGCTTCGGATCGTAGGAAGATCTCTTACACCTCATGCCCTCCGTCATACACATGTTGCGCTCCTGGCTGAACATGGAATCAGCCTTGATGCGATCTCCCGCCGGCTTGGTCATTCAGACAGTCAGATCACCCGTGAGATCTATTTTCATGTGACCGAGCGCATGCGCGAAAAAGAGAATGCAGCCATAAAAAATGTAAGTTTCCTATCTTTTTCCTATCCAGAGCAAAAAAAGAAAGCCTAGGATGCAGTATTTTCAAGCATCCCAGGCTCTCTTCCAGTGGACCTGGCGGGAA
>CACXBN010000222.1 GCA_902765885.1 uncultured Ruminococcus sp.
ATAAGCCAATATTATCATTGTGTTAATAAACGCTCTCGCTCTGCTTCTCCCCTCATAAGTGTTCAAATATTCACTAACTTTCATTCCATTATCTAACTGTTTCATTTCAATTCTCCTTTTAATCTGATATTCCGCTACTATGATTGAGATATCATATGCTTTCAAGTGTGATTATCGATTACGGGGTCTTACAAAGATTCTAAAGGCCAGTTTTAGTATGGCCCGATTATATACGTGCCGCCGCATGGCATGGCACCATCATCATTATCAAGGCTTTTCCTCTTGCTGCAGTTTTTAATAGTGGAATCAGACGTTCGTAACCGTCATATTTCATTTTTTCAACCGCAGCTTCGCATCTTGAAGCGTGAAGTGAGTCTTCGAAAAAATCTTTAAAGAATCCCTCTGTGTCTATTATGAGTCTGGGATCGAACCATTTAAAGGGACTACTCAGAAGATATTTCCGTTTTCCCTCTTTCCATGACTTATAATCCACATTAAATGCTGAACTGTCACCATACCGATATACTCTAACCAGGTGAGGGCGCTGGCTACTCCACCTGTGAAATGTCATATCGTGATGAATTCGTAACATTTCGCAATCTCTTGCAGATTGTGGTTAGGATCATTTCATATAAAACCCTCAGAAGTAAAAGCATCTCTAACAAATGCCTTTGCAATATCTTCATCAAAGTACGTTTTATGGGCTTCACTCCTTATATAGTATTAATAATTCATGTGAGATCACAGCTGTGCGATTATGGTCCTTTCATAAAAAAAACTCCGTTTTTCTTTGCATGATTCCACAAAGAGAAACGGAGAAATCTGTATAAAACAAAAATACCCATCGACACCGATGAGTAAAACATTATACCATCGGTCAAGCTGGAGCACCTTACCCGTTTGGGCGGTTGCTGTGCGGTCATCGAGCTTGTCTCTCGCGCACTCTTTATGGTGATGCCATTTTATCACATGTTCTCTATGATTTTGTGAACAAAAAGTGAATAATCAACGATAACGAGAGCAGCGCGATATAATTATTTCTTTCCTTTGTATGACTTAACACAAAAAGAAAAAAATATGGTATAATGTGACTGACAAAAGAAATGAGGCATTGTATGGCGAAGTTATATTTCAAATATGGAGCTATGGGCTCATCAAAATCCGCTCAGGCTCTCATAACAAAATTCAACTATGAAGAGCTTGGAATGACAGTCTGGCTTATAAAGCCAAGCACGGACACGAGAGACGGAGCTGATCTTATAAAAAGCAGGATAGGACTTTCCTGTAAGGCGAAAGTCATAACACCTGACGAAAGCATAATAAAGGCATACAGAGAAGCAGGAAAACATGATGTTATCATAGCAGATGAGGCACAGTTTTTCACGCCTTCACAGATAGATGAGCTGAGAACACTCGTGGATGAAGATGATCTGCCTGTGCTGTGCTTCGGACTGAGAACTGATTTTCTGACCCACTTTTTTCCTGGTGCCCAGAGACTCATGGAACTGGCGGATTCACTGACGGAAATAAAAACCGTGTGTGAATGCGGAAGAAAAGCTACGGTCAACGCCAGAATAGATCAGAACGGAAGAATAATAACAGAAGGCGACCAGGTGTTTCTCGGAGGCAATGACAGCTATATTGCCATGTGCCATAAATGCTGGAAACAGAAGATAAAAGAACAAAACGCAAATCACAATGGAGACAGATAGATGCTTGAACTAAAAAATATCAGCTTCAGTGTTGAAGCTGATGGCCAGAAAAAAGACATTATTAAAAATCTTGACATGAAAGCCGATGACGGCAAATTCATCGCTATAACAGGCCCGAACGGGAGCGGCAAATCGACTCTGGCAAAACTTATAATGGGCATAGAGAAGCCGTCGTCGGGAAGGATCATTTTTGACGGAGAAGATATAACGGATCTCGATATAACAGAAAGAGCAAGAAAGGGAATTAGTTTTGCCTTTCAGCAGCCTATAAAATTCAAAGGTATAAGAGTAAAGGATCTTCTCAGAATTGCTGCCGGAAAGAGACTCTCCACATCGGAGGCATGTTCCTATCTTTCGGAAGTAGGCCTTTGCGCAAGGGATTATGTGGAAAGAGAAATCAATTCCTCACTGTCGGGAGGGGAACTGAAAAGAATTGAGATCGCAACTCTTCTGGCAAGACAGACAAAACTCAGTCTGTTCGATGAGCCGGAAGCCGGAATAGACCTCTGGAGTTTCCAGAATCTGATACGCATATTCGAAAAAATGAGAAATGAAATAAAGGACAGCACCATTATCATAATTTCTCACCAGGAAAGGATACTCCGCATAGCGGATGAAGTGCTCCTGCTGTCTGATGGCAGAATAACGGAAAAAGGAAAAGCAGATGAGATCATGAATGTTCTCGGAGGCATTGACTGCGAACCCGGAAGTCTGTGCAGCAAACTGCAGTAAGGAGGGTGTGAGATGGTAAAACTCGATGAAATACAGAAAAGATTGATAGAAGAGATAGCTGACCTTCATAATGTTCCGGATGGTGCATATAATTTCAGAGCAAACGGAGAACTCGCAGGAAGGAATACTACAGCAAACATAGATATCGTTTCAAAAACAGACAAAAGCGGAATAGATATTCACATAAAGCCCGGAACAAAGAAGGAAAGCGTCCATATACCGGTAGTTATATCAGAGACCGGACTTAAGGAGACCGTATATAATGATTTTTATGTAGGAAAAGATTCTGATGTCGTGATAGTGGCCGGATGCGGAATAGATAACTGCGGAGTTCAGGATTCGGAGCACGACGGAGTTCACCGTTTCTTTATTGAAGAAGGCGCAAAAGTCAGATATGTTGAAAAACATTATGGATCCGGAGACGGAAAGGGGCAGAGAATTCTGAATCCCGTGACAGAAGTGTATATGGAAGAAAACAGCTCCATGGAAATGGAAATGGAGCAGATAAAGGGTGTTGATTCCACTGAGAGGATCACTAAAGCTGAGCTCAAAGCAGGATGCAGACTTGTGGTAAAAGAAAGGCTCATGACACACGGATCTCAGCATGCAGTCAGTACTTATGACGTTAATCTGAACGGGGATGATTCATCTGCTGATGTGGTTTCGAGATCAGTGGCAAGAGATGAATCGAAGCAGGTATTCAATGCAAGAATAACCGGCAACTCGAAATGTTCCGGTCATACCGAATGCGATTCGATCATAATGGACCACGGGACCATACTTGCCATACCTTCACTTGATGCGAAAAACGTAGATGCTATGCTCGTGCATGAGGCAGCTATCGGAAAAATTGCAGGGGATCAGATAATGAAACTGATGACGCTTGGACTTGACGAAAAAGAAGCGGAAGAGCAGATTATCAGCGGATTCCTCAGATAGAAGAAAATCTGATCTGTCAGATACAGGTGATAGAGATGACATATGAAATAATAAAAAACAATGATGAAATAAATACATATATCCGTCAGGCTGATCTTTCTCTTTCCGCTCTCGGATATACCGAGCACAGCTTTGCTCATGTGACACTCGTTGCAGAAAAGGCAGGATATATTCTGAAGACTCTCGGATATGACGACAGGATGGTCGAACTTGCAAAAATCGCAGGATATCTTCACGATATAGGCAATCTGGTCAACCGTGTCGAACACAGTCAATCAGGGGCGATCATGGCCTTCAGAATCCTTGATCATTTGAAATTTCCGCCGGACGAGATAGGCTTGATCGTTTCAGCCATCGGCAATCATGATGAGGGAACAGGCGTGCCCGTAAGCCCGCTTGCAGCAGCTCTGATTCTGGCTGACAAAAGCGATGTCCGTCGCAATCGTGTCAGAAATACGGATGAAACAACATTTGATATTCATGACCGCGTCAATTACTCGGTAACAAAGTCGGAACTGAAAATAAACGAAGCTCATACAATTATTAAATTAAAGCTTTCAGTCGATACTCACTACGGATCTGTTATGGATTATTTTGAGATTTTTCTCCAACGTATGATACTTTGCCGCAAGGCTGCCGAAAAACTCGGACTCCAGTTCAAACTTATGATTAATGAACAACAGTTAATTTAAAGTATGAATCCTCACTTGACTTTTGCCTGGTGGGGATTTTCATTATAGTAAAAAACAACGAATTAGTGTCCCGACAAATCGGAGTGTGAATTGTAAAACATGAAACTGTCATTAATATTCGAAGAAAAACCAGAAAGGTGGGGGCTGAGGGGAGATCCGTATTTCTGGGATTACTTAAAAGAAATAGCGGATAAAATGGATATGATCTCTCCTGAAGAACTTGAGAAGTGGATAAAAGAAGAATACTTATCCCTCTCAGGCAAAGATCTTACCGAAAAATATATGGATTTTGCAGTAATAGAGCAGTTTGCTCACGGCGGCATGAGTTCCGGCGGCGTTGACAACATGTGGTGGACAGAAGAAGGAATACCGATGTTAAAGGAGAGACTAGGCAAGCTTTCCCGGTAATGCTTCGTGTAACAAAGCCATTGCGCTATAATCCATGAGCGCCAGAAGGTGACAATCACGGTGGGCTTTTTGATATAATAAGACTAAAAAACCGAAAAAACATGGCTGTAGCATTATTTGCTACAGCCATGTGGGTTATTATGATGGTTATGTCTGATGATTATCAAAAGCATCAGATGCTTTCGACTTTAATCGTATTAGTGTTTCCTGAACCTCCGGTTATAAGACCGCCTGTTATGACTATATTGTCACCGGGTTTCAGGCCCATGACCTGCTTTGCGGTCTTTGTGGCTTCATAGAATACTACGTCCAGAGATGTATACATCTCGCTCAGAA
>CACXBN010000223.1 GCA_902765885.1 uncultured Ruminococcus sp.
ATAAAAACGGACATGGTTATTATTGTATGTTGATTTCCAATATGGCTATGTATTATACTGGACAGGGGAATGATATAAAGAAAGGAAAAATGCTTTTATGCACTATCATTATGAAAAAAAGCCTGAAGAGAAAGAATTCAAAAGGTTCATAGATTTTTTTAGGTCCGACTACATAAATAACATGCCGGAAGATTTCAGAAAGGTCTATTACGACAGGGCATTGTATACGAATTTCATAAACGGAATAATGAAAAGATACGGTAAGAAGGGGGAAATGAAATATTATCCCGAATACTATACTATTGATCACACATTCTGGACAGTGTCAAAAGATAATTATGAATCGGTGAATTTATATAAATGGAATATGGTTGCGACAATAGAGCATGAAAATGATTGGAAAGACTGGACATATGAAGTTGCCAAACTTGATTTCATAAACTGCCCTCTCAGAGTTGTCATAGGATATATGGATAACAGTAAGCGTGAAAAGGAATTCGATATAATTGAGAAACAGCGAATGAACCTGAAAAATCTGGGGAATAATGGCGAATTTGGAATCATTATGATGAACAGGGATTTGAAATGGATCGGGGCGTGCATCATTGATAACATGGATGAACCTATTAAAAAAAGCATATTTGATAAGCTTGAGATGAGATGTTATCTTTTAGATGGAAATAAAACAAGCAAACTTGGATAACAGCTTTTGAAATATTAAATGCTGAAATATTTCAAGACATTTGTAAGGGTGTTATATTAATGATTTGATTTCATGCGAGATGAAGTCTGTCATACAGGATCCGGCATATGGTTTGGTGTTTTGTGGATCCTTTCCCGGAAAAGCCAATTTTTCGGTTTTTGAAATGAATTTGTTGTTTACATAGTGACAATGCAGGATACAGTTATACATATTCGGAAAGTGTTGTTATTGTTTTTTGTTCGGAAACTATGCTATAATCTTTTACAAAGCAAGTTCTGATTATCATAGGAAATCCTGCTAAAATCGTGGGGATTGCCTTGTGAAAATCAAAGCAATATGATATTTATAAATCTACAAATATTCGTTCTTTTTCAAAAGTCCGGTATGCAAGGAGTAAAGATATGCAAGGTTATGAACCGAAGAAACTAGCGCTCATAAGAATCTGGCAGATTCTGAAGGAACACAGCGATTATAATCATCCCATGACGCAGGGAGATATAGCGCGCCACCTGAAAAATGATTACGGTATAGAAATCGAACGCAAGGCTATCAGCCGCAACATATCTCTTCTGAATGCTGCCGGTGCTGAAATCGAGTCAAAGAAAGACGGAAGTTATATAGATTACCGGGGATTCGAAGACTCGGAACTCCATATGCTTATTGACGGTGTCCTCAGCAGTAAATATATCACAGCTAAACACTCAAAGGACCTTATAGAACGGCTTTGCGGATTGTCAAACAAGTATTTCAAATCAAGCGTTAAGCACGTCTATTCCGTCAATGAATGGAGCAAGACCGACAATCAAGCACTTTTTCTGAACATAGAACTTATTGACAATGCTATCGAAAACTGCAGACAGCTTCATTACGACTATAACAAATACGGGACTGACAAAAAGCTGCACAAATCATCACAGCAGTATGTCAGCCCTTACCAGATGATCCTTCATAACCAGCGGTACTATCTTATGGCCTACAGTGAATACTGGGGAAATATGGTGTTCCACCGCCTTGATCACATTACCAATATGACTGTGACAGACAAGATTGCTATTCCGTTAAGAAGCATCAAGGGATATGAAAACGGAATAAATTACAAAGAGATATCCTCAACTATGCCGTATATGTATACGGACAAGGCGGATCGCATTGATTTTATTGCCGATATTTCCATCATCGACCATATCATAGACTGGTTTGGAATCGACGTGAAAATCTCTAATACCGGAGATGAAAAGAAGATTATGGTCAGTATAAAGGCAAGCCCGAACGCGATGGAGTATTGGGCTATGCAGTACATTAACCATGTAGAAATTGTTTCTCCGGAGTATATGAGGACCAGAATGAAGGAAGCGCTTGAAAACGGACTTCGAATGTATTCCACGGAAACAGGCTCAGTGACTGGAAAGAAGGATTAACTGAATTTATTTTACAGCAATATCACCCTCAGGTAAGAAACTATCTGAGGGTTTTTCTTTGCGAAACAACAAAAATCTTATGGGACATTTTTGGAACAGACAAAAACATAAAATGTATTGGGAATCAAAAATATCAAAAGACATTGCAATATTATTTTGAATATTAACTGTTCTTAATAGTTTATGAAGTTTCCAGATCATTTTTGAATACGTTGCACAGCATATGCATGACAATCCGCCTGCGAGCACTATTATTCTGACAGACGGCTATGCGCCGTTTCTCAAGGAAGAACTCGCACAGGACATCCCGGTACTGTGGCTTATAAATAATGACAATGTCAATCCGCCATGGGGGAAAGTTGCCAGAATTAAAGTATGAGCTATGATGAAATATCCCGATTTTGGTACATTGACTATGGTATTATTATAGCGTAAGGAAAAGAGATATATTCGACAGACCGGGAGGAAAAACATGCAGTTTTATAAAGTTACCGCCACTATTAGCGATGAAAAGTGGTGCGAGGAAAACAATGACCGTCGCGTGAGCAATGAACGCACAAGAAAGATTGCGTCAATGAGCGGGGAGTTCAATCAAAGGAACGACAATGAATGCTTTTGCTTTGTATCAATCATCGGAGACTATGATATTAAATGCGGAATCATTTCAATAGATTGCGCCGATATACACAAAAAACTCAATGACTTTTTCAATACAATCAAAGTCCAAGTTCGAGACATAAAGACAGAAGAAATCACCTTCGGGTCGATGTGCATTCTTCTCGGAACCGCCAGTCGCTGTGGCTATATCAATAATGACGATG
>CACXBN010000224.1 GCA_902765885.1 uncultured Ruminococcus sp.
TACGATGCTCTGATCCAGACAAGTGCAGCCATTAACCCCGGTAACTCCGGCGGCGCACTTCTTAACATCAACGGTCAGGTCATCGGTATCAACTCCAACAAGATCGGCGGCGACACCATAGAAGGCATGGGTTATGCGATCCCCGTTAATGCCGTAAAAGATATAATTGACGAATTAAGCAACAGAGAGACCCGTTACAAAGTTGAAGAGAGCAGCAGAGGATACCTCGGTATCAAGGGCGCAACGGTTGATTCCAACACCAGCCAGGTCTACGGAATTCCCGAAGGCGTATATGTAACGATGGTATATGAAGGCTCAGCAGCCGAAGATGCAGGCATAATCGCCGGTGATGTCATCACCAGGATCGACGGCCAGAGCGTCAAGGCCCTTGAAGAACTTCAGGGACTTCTCGAGTACTACTCCGGCGGCGACAGCCTTAAGGTAACCCTTTTAAGGGCAGGTTCATCGGGCTATGAAGAAAAAGAAGTAACGGTAACCTTAAGCTACAAGAGCATATTTAACTAAAATACAGCAATAAACCAACCGGTGCACCTCAGCAAATGAGGTGCACCGGTTTTTACGTTATAGTTCATTCAAATATAATTGGACTCGTTGCTGTATGATATATGCTGTTTCTTCAGCAGTCTTTACACCGGCGAAAAAAGCTGCCGCTTCTTCGTTAACTATATTAATGATCTCAGATTGATCGAAGTCTCTTATATAAGCCAAGGGTAAAATCTCATTCCATTTGGCAATTTCTTCTTCCGACAGTTTGTCCTTTCCGACAAGCAGGGAAGGTACCACGTTTTTTGTTCGTATCTCTGCCCATTCCTTTTTGGCCGGGATGTCTGTAAGAAATTGTATTTCATCATAATTGCTGTGCAAGTATTCGATGAACTGCCACGCCCCTTCCTTATTCTCTGATGAGAGAGGTATTGCAAAAGCTGTATGCCGGGAAAATGTGGCCTCATATAAACAGTCTTCTTTTTCTGAAGGGAATCCTTTAAGCGTACAGATCGGGTCACTTCCGCTTATTCCCCAGGCGCGTACCATTTCCGGACCGAAAAGATACGCAAAATCAATGATTGCCCCGGACTCCGAGAGAACTTCGAATGACCATGGATTTTCTGTATTTGGTATGCGTTCAACAGTATCGCATATGGTAAGCAACCGGTAAAAATCACTTGTATCAAAATTTGCTTTTCGCTTTTCATGATCAACAAAATGCTCGAAAGAATAATCTGTCAGAAGCGCTAAAGCTTCTTCAGGAGTGGCATTCATAAAAGGCGCATCTTTGTAATTTTCGATTGTATCAATAAAGTCTTCAAATTCCCAAATATCAGATGTACCTACGTATTCTGTTAATCCATATAGTGAGCGGAATGAAAAAGAATAGGGAATAAAATATATTGCATCATTGATCTTTGCACCATCAAATATATTTTGAAAATAATCTGTTTCTCGTATGGATGAGTCATCTGAAATGAAATCATTCAAAGGATAAAAAAAGCCTTTTTTAGCATAATCCCGCCAATCAGACAACAATGATATATCGACCAGATCGATCGAATCGTTGTCTGTAAGATAAAGCGATAACTTTAACTGAGACATCGGATCATCGCTATTAAAATCGGGATATATATTATAGAAATTGATTATTTGAACGCTATAATCCGAATTAGTATTATTGAAATTCATAGCGCTTTGTACCGCAGTGTAATCCTGAAGTGTCAGTAGCGTGAGCTCCTTTTTTTTATTTTGATTCTCGGGCTCAGCAGACAGAAGGAGTGTGCGCCATTTGCCATCGCTGATCGATAAAAGAATTATGTTGTCATTGTAAAAAGAGGTGTCGGCTATCTCTATGCTGTTGATCCCGTTCCACAGATAATTACATTTCTCTAAGACGGTATAATTTTCCGTATCAATAAAAAAGATGCCTTCTGTATTTGCGGTCAGGAAGACGCTGTCGGAGATGGCGTATTTGATGGTACCAAAGTTTTGCGGGATGGTATCAATGCGGCATATGATCCTGTTGCCGGTTACTTCATATAGACAATTTGCTTTACCGGCGAAATGAGCAAATATCTTTCCGTTTACGAAAAACAATTCTGTAAATATGTCATCAGACAGTTTTTGAATCGTTCCCGATTCATTTATAAAAAATATATGCTGATCGGCAAGAATGTAGATTTTGTTATCAAAGACAAGAATTTTGTTCACATAAGCGCGATTTATACTGCCGTATGGGAATGAAAACTGTTTGATAATTGCTTTTGATGAATCTATTACTTTTACAACGTATTCATTGCCGACTATCCCGGCAATTATATAGTTGTATTCATCATCAATATCAAAGAAGTCGATACTTTTGCTGTCAAATTCAGATGCACATTCGGATAAGTCAAAAATTGATTCTATTCCGGAAATGCAATCGAGTGTATATATTTCCTGGCTTGTTGACTTTAATATGAAGATGTCTTTGCCGCGAATGTGTGTGTTAAGCGTAGTGGTATATTCAGGAAGACTGTGATCCGAGTTTATATTCCAAAAAACAGAATCAGAAACAAAAGTCCATTCA
>CACXBN010000225.1 GCA_902765885.1 uncultured Ruminococcus sp.
CCGCCTCTGGAAGGCTCAAGCGCTTCCATGCATTCGCCGGGCATAACCGAAACATGCTTAAATTCCATATATCAGAGTCCGAGTTTGCGTATATAATCCGTTGTTTCCTCATCAGCTCTCTGTGCAGCCTGTGCATCATAGAGCTTGCGGTTCCATATTTCACAGTACTCGCCCATTCCTATGAAATATATCTCACGGTCGGTAATCTTGGCCTTGTCAAGCATTCCCTGTGTCAGAGGGACTCTGTTCTGGGAGTCCGGAACGATCTCGAGAGAAAACGGGAGGATCATGTGTCTTACGTTGTACTGTATATCCTGGGGAAGCGAGAAAATCATCTCGCTGAATTTATCCCATTCGGTCTTGTTGTACACTTTTATGCAGGAAACTGTAATTGCAGGATAGAGATAGAGTTTCCCGTGGAGTTCTTCCGTAAGTCTGGACGGAATGACTATTCTGTTTTTGACATCGAGCGTATGTTCGTAAGTACCTAGCAGCATGGTATTCCTCCCTCCTTACATGAATTTCGTTCCATTTTGCTCTATTTCGTGCCCTTTTGCTCCCCGTTGCCGTTATTATATATTATTAACAGCTGAAAATCAAGAAAAAATGACATCAATTTTCATCCGGATTTTGGTGATAATTTTCAAACATGACCATCTTAATCTTTAGCTTTTTGCCGTAAATCAATAATAATCAGAGAATATAAGCACAATATATTGTGTCTTCGGCGGGTTCCGACACTATATATAGATGCGACTTTTTTGTCTCCTGCTTTCGGCAAAAAAATATGGTCTTCCGGAGACGAAAATCAGCTTCGAAAAACCGTTTTGTTCATAAATAATTTACAATTTAATTGTCATCATTATTTAACATTGTGACGTGAAAGCGGGTTTTTCTATCGCAAAAAAGAAAAAGCACGATGCAGCATTCGGCTGTCGTGCTTGTATTGCATATTTCGATTGTGATTATTTCGCTCCGTTCCTGAGCTTCCCCGCATACTCCTCGAGGATCGCCATCGTCTTTCTGGGCTCTGCTCTTCCCCCGCTCTTTCGCATGACGACTCCCATTATCTGTTTCAGGGCCGTGTCCTTTCCTTTTATATAGTCTTCTATGGATTTCGGAGATTCTTTTACTGCTTCCTCAACCATGTTCTTTAATGTGTCCGGGTCAGTGAGCATCATCATTTTTTCTTTTTCAGCCACACTGACAGGTGACTCTCCTGTGACCGAGCATATTGAGACCAGTTTCTTTGCGGAGACGCTTGTTATCTCATATCTTCCGAACATATCGGAGATCGCGGCTGTCTTCGAGGGTGCGAGATATTCCCTCGGCTTTTCGGTCTTTGTGATTATCTCCCCTATTATGAGATTTGCCGTGTGATTCGGGTATTCGGACATTCCGGCAGCTTCCAGAAAATACTCATATATTTCATAAGAGGAAGTAAGTCTGCGGGCTGCATATTCGGAAAAGCCGAATTTTTCTTCTATATATCTCTCTGCCTCTTCCGGCATTATTCTCATGTTTCCGCGGATATGGTCAATGTCCTCACCCGTAAGACGAATCTGAGGAATATTCGGCTCCGGGAAGTATCTGTAATCTACGGTTTCTTCCTTATATCTTATGTGCTCTGTCGTGCTCTTGTCCTCGTTGTATCTTCTTGTTTCCCTCCTTGGTCTCTCACCAGAAAGAAGCATTTCGGACTGCCTCTTTATCTCATATTCCACAGCTTTTCCTATGTAGTTTATGGAGTTCACGTTTTTTATCTCAGACCTCTCTCCGTGATCCCCGTCGACTATGACAGAAACATTGACGTCGGCTCTCATGGATCCCTCGTTCATTTTACAGTCAGAAACTCCTATAAACGACAGTATCCTCCTTATGGACTCAACATATGCCTTGGCTTCTTCCGCGCTCTCTATTTCTGGAAGACTGACTATCTCTATGAGCGGGACTCCTGCCCTGTTGTAATCCACAAGCGTTTCATCTCCGCGGTGTGTCAGTTTCCCGGCGTCTTCCTCGATATGGATCCTTTCAAGCCCGATCTTCTTCTGCCTTCCGTCAGGCAGTGTGATCGGCACTGCTCCTCCGGTACATACTGGATGGAAATACTGGGTTATCTGATAGCCTTTCGGAAGATCCGGATAGTAATAGTTCTTTCGGTCAAATGCCGATATTTCATGTATGCTGCATCCTAAAGCAAGCCCTGCCATAACGGCAAGTTCGACTGCATGTCTGTTCAGCACAGGCAAAGCACCCGGCTCTCCGCGGCAAACGGGGCAGGTATTTGTGTTCGGCTCTCCGCCAAATGAGGCAGGGCATGAACAGAAAGCTTTGGTTTCCGTGAGCAGTTCCACATGTATCTCCAGGCCGATCACGGGTTTTATGTCATTTTTCCTCTCCGGCATATCCGTAAACCTCCTGTCTCATCTCATCCCGCAGCTCATTCTCAAGCACCAGTGCTGCCCTGTATAGCTTTTTCTCAGAAAATTTCTCGCCCATCAGTGTAGCTCCGTACGGCAGCCCTCCGGATCCGCCTATTGGAACCGTCAGCGCAGGTGCGCCGGTAAGATTGGCAAGACATGTCAGCCTGTCCATCATGTACATGGCTTTCGGGTCACTGTATCTGTTTCCGAGTTCCGGAGCC
>CACXBN010000226.1 GCA_902765885.1 uncultured Ruminococcus sp.
AATAAAAGACGGATACGACGAGATAATCGTATTCACACTTTCTTCTGCTCTCGGCGGCACATATAATCTCATAAGTCTCCTTGCAAAGGAATACGAATCAAAGATCAAGATCACCGTCATCGACACCAAGATCACCTGCTTCGGAGAAGGTCTGCTTGCAATCAAGGCTGCCGAATTTGCAGCTCAGGGAATGTCATCTGAGATGATACTCAAAGAGATCAGATGGATGATGAAGTATCAGCAGTTCATCGGAGTGGACGGAAAACTGGACTACCTCATATATAACGGAAGACTCAAAGGCGGTAAGGCATTCATGGGCCAGATGCTCAATATATGCCCTGTCGTCCACTTCTCCAAAGAGGGAGAAATCGTTGCACTTGAGAGCGTAAGGACCCAGAAAAAAGCCCTGGCCAGAACATGTGAGATCTTAAAGGGTCTGATCGGCGACCGCTCTCCGGAGGATTACCTTCTGTGGCACGTATACACAGGTCCTTCGCTCCTCGAAACACTTAAAACGATCGAACCCAAATATGATATAAAGACAAATCACGAGGCTGTTATCATGTCACCCGTGAGCGGATGCCATAACGGACCGTGGCTGGCAGGATACGGACTCGCGTTCCTCCGCCGTCCGGATGAGGCTCTGGAGGACTGATCATGATCACGATACGAGAAGTCAAAACCCCGAAAGACATAAAGAAATTCATAGAATTCCCGCTTGAGCTTTACAAAGACTGCCCGTATTTTGTGCCGCCGCTTTACGGCGACGAGAAAAAACTTCTTTCATCCCCCAGAGAAAACGAATACTCCGAATCCGTCTTCTATCTTGCCGAAAAAGACGGCAAAACAGTCGGAAGGATACACGCTCTTGTTCAGAAACAGTACAACAGGCTCCATTCATGCTCACAGGTCCGATTTACAAGGTTCGACAGCATAGATGACAAGGAAGTTGCGGGAAAACTGTTTGAGGCTGCGGAAAAATGGGGAAAGGCGCGCGGAATGAACGAGATATGCGGTCCGCTCGGATTCAACGATCTCGAACGAGAGGGCCTGCTGATCGAAGGGTTCAATGAAAACTCCACATTTGAAGAGCAGTATAATTATGAATATTATGCCGCGCTTGTGGAATCATACGGCTTTGAGAAAGACACCGACTGGCTCGAGCACGAGCTGAGAAAGCCCGAAAAAAAGAATGAGATGCTGTCGAGGGTCGCTCAGAGAACACTTGAGCTGAACAAACTTCATGTTGCTTCCACAGACCTGCCGAAGAAGAAATACATTGAAAAATACAGAGACGGCTTTTTTGACTGTCTCGATGTGTGTTACAGTAAACTTTACGGCACGGTTCCGCTCACAAGAGAAGCCCAGGATGAGATCATAAGCCAGTTCCTTCTCATAGTAAACAAGGAATTTGCAATGTTCATTTGCGATGAAAATGACAATGTCGTCGCATTTGGAATCTGCTTCCCGGGAATTGCCGATGCTCTTAAAAAAAGCGGAGGCAGGCTTACACCCGCCGCACTCGTCCGTGTTCTGAAAGCAGTGAAAAATCCCTCGGTTATCGATCTCGGCCTTGTCGGCGTGAGACCCGAATATCAAAACACCGGGATTAACGCAGTAATACTCGAAGGACTTCTCAGCATGCTTGAATCAGGCAATGTCGAAAAGTGCGAGACGAATCTTAATCTTGAAGACAATACGGCTGTTCTGTCACAGTGGAAATATTTCTCGACAAGACAGCACAAGCGCAGACGTGCATATACAAAGAAAATATAGCCGGAGGAACGGAAATGCTTGAAAAATTAAAGGAACTGCTGTCCAAAGTCGTACCTGATGTGGATATGGCAAATGTGAATGAAGACACACGCCTCAGTGAAGACCTTGGATTTGACTCGCTTGCTCTCCTGATGCTGTCGATGGAAATAGAAGACGCATTCAAATTCAAATTCACCGAATTCGTCAGATTTGAAACAGTCGGAGACGTCTGCAGATACCTGGAGGAAAAAATCAAATAAATCAGGCTGCTCTGCAGTCGGGTTTTCAGGAGATAAAAAGTTGACAACACCTGAAGCTGCACAGACACTGCGCAGCAATGCTAAAAAGATTACGTTAGCTTGCACTCTCGTTTATTTTGCAAGCTATATAATGAGAATAAATTTTGCGGTGATGATCGCAAAGATATGCTCCGACATGTCCCTTGAAAAAAGCGAGCTGTCGATCGTGCTCACCGCGCTCACGATTGCATACGGGACCGGTCAGATAATAAGCGGGATACTCGGAGACAAATTCAAGCCGGCAGTAATGCTCTCGGTAGGACTTGCACTCGCGGCAGCCTGCAACATTGCCATGTTTTTCGCGAAAGACATTCCGTATATGGTAACCGTATGGTGCATAAACGGATTTGCACATTCCATGCTGTGGCCTCCGATAGTCAGAATATTCTCGACATATCTGAATGATTACGAATACAGCTACGCGTCCGTAAGAGTATCCTGGGGATCATCAGTGGCAACGGTGCTTCTGTACCTTATCTGTCCTCTCCTCATAGGTCCCGGGCTCGATCTGGGCTGGAACACTGTTATGCTCATATGTGCGGGAGTGGGAATCGCGGTGCTGGCGTTCTGGATAAGGATCAGTCCCAGAATACTCGTCAATCCCATAGTCAAAACAGAAGACAAAAACTCGGGAAAGAAATCCATACACAAAAAACTCCCTGCATATGTATTCGTTGCAGTAGTGTTCATTATGCTCGGCATTATCTTTCAGGGAGCTCTCCGCGACGGAGTTACGAACTGGATACCGTCGTTTTTAAGTGAAACATTCGGAATATCCGAGGAACGAGCCATCGTTTCGACGGTCATACTTGCAATTTTCAGTATTTTCAGTTTCTGGATATTCGGTTTTGTACAGAGAATGCTTTTCAAAAACGAAGTAATGTGCGCTTCAGTCATATTTGCCCTTTCAACTGTCCTTGCTACGGTCCTGTATTTCATCAACACACTGACCGAAGGATCGATGGCAGTCTCCCTCATACTCATGTCGCTGATCGTGGCATGCATGCACGGAGTCAATCTCATGCTGATCGGAATAGTGCCGAAAAGGTTCGTAAAAAGCGGCAAAGTCTCGACGTATTCGGGCATTCTAAATGCATGCACGTACATAGGCGCGGCTATATCAACATATGTTTTCGCTCTGTTTGCTGAAAAAAGAGGCTGGGATTTCACCATCTTCACATGGATAATCGTCTCGGCTCTCGGGCTTGTCTCATGTCTGGTTGCGGTTCGCATATGGAAGAGATTCGTAAAGGAATACGCCGAAGCTCCCGAATCCCCTGATGACGGGACAGACCAGGAAACAGAAAGCGCAGACGACGTAGACTCAATCGAATAATATCACTAATGTAAAAATGCTGTGAAAGAACGGCGCGGTAATTTGCCCGTTTTCTTTCACAGCATTCTGTTTTTAATCTCGTTAGGTTTCATTCTTATGCCGCACATGGTTCAGCCGATTGATTTCGGTATCTGCGGTTCTGTGCGCGCAATGACAGTATTTGCTATTTTCGGTTCTCCTAGTCGGCGAACAGCGGAGTGGAGAGATATCTGTCTCCCGTATCGGGAAGGAGAACAACGATGGTCTTTCCGGCATTTTCTTCCCTTTTCGCAAGTTCTACCGCAGCATGTACCGCAGCGCCGGACGATATGCCGACAAGCACGCCTTCGCTCTTTCCTATTTCTTTGCCGGTTTCAAATGCAGATTCATTGGAAACCGTGATGATTTCATCATAAATCTTCGTATTGAGCACTTCAGGCACGAATCCTGCCCCAATGCCCTGAATTTTATGAGCCCCTGCTATTCCTGTAGAAAGGACTGCCGATGAAGCGGGCTCAACCGCAACTACCTTTACATCCGGTTTCACGGACTTAAGATACTCTCCTACTCCGGTCAAAGTTCCGCCTGTTCCCACCCCGGCTACGAAAATATCCACCTTTCCGTCCGTATCTTCAAATATTTCAGGACCCGTCGTTTCCCTGTGGATCTTTGGATTTGCCGGATTCACAAACTGTCCCGGGATAAAGCTGTTCGGTATTTCACGGGCAAGCTCTTCTGCTTTCGCTATTGCGCCCTTCATTCCTTTGGATCCTTCCGTAAGGACAAGCTCCGCTCCGTATGCTTTCATGATCTGCCGTCTTTCCACTGACATCGTTTCGGGCATAACGATAATGATGCGGTATCCGCGTGCTGCGGCAACCGAGGCGAGCCCTATTCCCGTATTTCCGCTTGTTGGTTCGATTATGACCGAGTCCTGATTTAAAATACCCTTTGCCTCAGCATCGTCTATCATGGATTTTGCGATCCTGTCTTTTACCGACCCTGCGGGATTGAAATACTCCAGCTTTGCCAGAACTTTGGCTTTCAGATCGTGTTTTTTCTCTATGTGTCTGAGTTCAAGAAGCGGTGTGCCGCCTATAAGCTGATCGGCTGATGTGTAGATTTTAGACATTTTTGTATCCTCACTTTTAATGTTTGTGTTTGTTTTTGAATGATGCATGAATTTTATCATTTAATTCCTACTTTGTCAATAGGTTTACAGTATTTTATTTTTTCATGCACAAAAAATTTTTTTGTGGTATAATCTTAATCAAAGAATTTTTCAGGTGATTTATGAAAAGAGCATTGTTAAGTAAACTCAGGGAGTCGCTGATCTCGGTTTTGCCGGTTTCGGTAATAATTCTGATTGTCGGCCTTACTCCACTGGCAAAACTTGAAACCCGGGAAATCATCGTGTTTCTGGTTTCATCAATCTTTCTTATTCTCGGTATCAGCCTGTTCAATCTCGGAGCCGATCTTGCGATGACCCCGCTTGGCGAGCAGACGGGTACCGGACTGACAAAATCAAAAAAACTGGGACTTCTGTTTTCTATTTGTTTTGTAATGGGAGTCCTCATTACGATAGCCGAGCCTGACCTTTCGGTACTTGCCGAACAGGTAAGCGCAGTAATCAACCCTACCCTCCTGATCGTTACCGTAGGAGCCGGAGTCGGACTGTTTCTGCTTATAGCAGTAATAAAGATCGTTTTCAAAAAGGATCTGACCTCTATTCTGATGTTCTTCTACATGGCGCTCTTCATCCTGGCTGCGCTTCTTTACGAAAGAGGACGGGCTTCGATGATGCCGCTCGCGTTTGATTCAGGCGGTGTCACGACAGGCCCTATAACGGTTCCGTTCATAATGGCACTGGGTGTCGGTATCGCCCTGACAATGGGCGGACGCGAAGCAAGGGAAAACAGTTTCGGACTTGTCGCTCTCTGTTCGGTAGGTCCCATACTGGCCGTTCTTGTCCTCTCACTGACTTCAAGCGGGTCACTGACATATGAAGTTGTGGATTATTCTCTTGAGTCGGGATTTGACTACATTATGAGAATAATGGGCAGGACAGCCCTCGAAGTAGCGAGATCACTCGGGCTTATACTCTTGTTCCTTATATGTATGCAGAAAAAGATACTGAAGTTCCCGATCAGAAAGATCATCAGGGTACTCATAGGTATGATCTACACATTCGTGGGACTTGTAATCTTCCTGACAGCAGTCAGTGTCGGATTCATGCCTGTAGGTTACAAGGTGGGCACCCTTCTTGCCCAGAACAATCCGGTTTATCTTGCAATATTTGCCTTTATCATAGGATGTACTGTAGTGCTGGCTGAGCCGGCGGTGCATGTCTTAAACAAACAAGTAGAAGATGTGACCGGCGGAACAGTCACAAAGCTTCAGATGATGATCTCCCTTGCAATCGGAGTAGGCACATCAATTCTGCTTTCCGTAATCAGGATCATATTCGGATTCTCCCTGCTGTACTACCTCATACCTGGATATCTGATAGCTCTGGGCCTTTCATTCTTCGTTCCAAAGCTTTATACGGCCATAGCGTTTGATTCCGGCGGAGTTGCAAGCGGACCGCTTACATCCAGTTTCATCCTGCCCATGGCAATAGGGGCATGCGTGGCTCTTCAGGGTTCTGAATCGGTCATGAGCCTGGCATTCGGAGTGATTGCAATGGTGGCGATGACACCTCTTATCACGATCCAGGTTCTCGGTTTCAGGGCAATCTTCACATCGAGGATGAAATACAAGGCTGCCATGAAGAGAATCATATCCGCAGATGACGAACAGATCATCTATTTCAAGAAGAAGGAGAACTGACAATGGCTGAGACGAAAAACAATACCTTTGAAGGAAATGTTTCCCCGGTGCGTCTGATGCTTCTCATTACGATAGTGGATCACGGAAAAGCCTCGTCATATGTTGATCTGATCCAGTCATTTGACTGCAATATCCAGATAACGATGGCGGCGCAAGGCACGGCAGACCGCGAAATACTTGAATATGTTGGCCTTGAGGGAAGCGACAAAGCCGTTATATTCAGCGTTGTAAGAGATGATAAGCTTGATGCTCTTACGGAAAGCATAGAAAGCAGATTCAAAACCGTCAAGAACGGAAAGGGAGTTTGTGCTGTCATACCTTTTTCCAGTGTAATAGGAACACTTGTGTTCGGTTTTTTAAGCAATGACAGGCGAATCGGAAAAGTCTAATGGTGTGATGTCAAGGCCTTCGACAAAAAAAGAAAGATAGAAAAACCTTGAAATTAGGTATTTCGTGCTACTAAGAA